>JALVXW010000090.1 GCA_027038155.1 Sulfurovum sp. | reverse complement strand
ACTGTTGAGATTAATCCACCTCATGGTGCTTCTATAGAGGGGATTATTGAAGATATTAAAAAATATAATCTGCAAGAAAAAGTGACTGGCTTCTCCTGTACGGACAACCCTTTGGCAAAACTCAAGATGTCTGGAGTGCTCTCTGCGATTAAAGTGCAACAAGCCTTTGGCAAGCCAGTGATTGCTACTATGAGTATGAGAGACAAAAACAAGCTCTCGCTACAATCTACCCTACTGGGAGCAAATGACTTTGATTTGCGTTGTATTTTGGCACTTACTGGTGACCCTGCAAAACTCTCTGACCAGCCTGAGGTTAAAGGGGTTTTGGAGCGTGACTCTACCCTGCTTTTAAGCATTATCTACCATCTTAACAACGGTGTGGACTACAGCAACAAGCCTCTGACTCCTGCACCAAAACCCATCTACCCTTTTGCCGTCACAAATGCCTATGCCAAAAATATGGACGCACTCAAAAAACGTATGGTCAAAAAACTCAACTACGGAGCACGTGCTATCATTACCCAGCCTGTCTATGACCTAGCCAATGCCAAAGAGCTTTTGGCACTCTTTGACGAAGCCAAAAAAGAGAGCATCAGAGAGACTGCCAAAGAGGCACACCTTGTCTTGGGGCAGTTTCCTATTGTAGCTGCCAGAACCGCCAATTTTATAGATGACAAGGTACCGGGTATCAATGTGCCCAAAGAGATTATTGATGAGATGAATCTTGCAGCCATGGATGGTAGCCAAAAAGAGCGTGAAGTTGGTTTTGCACTCTCCAAACGTATTTTTGATGAAGTGATGCAAGAGCATGGAAAGGTGCATCTGATGACACACAATCGCTTTGACTTGTGTGCAGCGTTGATAGGGTAAGCCCCCTACTCAAACATGTGAGGATAAGCCAACCCATATAGCGTTACAAACATCAGTGGTATCGTCCATATAAGCCCAATCCCTAAAGGAATAGCACTCATAAATATAATCACACTAAGCAATCCCATAAGCCCTGCTACCTTAAACCAATGTTTTGTGACTGTTTTTCTTGAAAGCTCCATCGCTTCCCATACATCCATATTTTTATCGACAATAAGTGGGATGGTAAATGTATAGGCTACCGATACATAGACACCAGGTAAAATAAACAATAAAAATCCTAAAAGGGTCAATAGATAGATTAAAATTCCTGCCAATGCCAATTTGCCAGTGAGGTGAAAGTAATGAAAAACCGATTTGAAATCAACATCTTTACCACGATAGTGTTCAATAGCCATCATGATGATTCCTGCTATCATTGGCGTGAGTACAGGATAACTCAATATCCCTATAATCTGCTGGTTTAACAGCGTAGTCATCTTGTCTGCAACTGGAGGGAAAAAGAGTCCCAATACCTTTTGTAGCACAATAGATGTAGCAATGTAGATGACAAAAGCTACAATAAACTGTATCTTTACATCACGAATGCGTTCCCACCCTGCTTTTACCATCTCTATCGTATCAAAATCATAATCATTCATATATGTACTCCTGTTATCCCAAATCACGAAATAGAATTATATACTAAAAATATAATAACAGCATAACGCAGACCTTTGGCTACAAAGACAATAAGTGTAAAGTACTTAAAGTTGTAGCGTAGCACCCCTGCGATGAAGGTTAAAGGGTCTCCTATGATGGGAGTCCATGACAAAAGCAGTGTCCACCCTCCATACGTAGCAAAAAACGCTCTTGCCTTTGCTATCTTCTGTGCTGAGATATGCCCTCTTTTTTCAAGATAGGCTTCGCCCTTTAAACCGAGCCAGTAGTTTAATGCAGAACCCAAAGTATTGCCCAACGTAGCAAAAAACCATAGAAGATAAAGAGAATAGTTTTGCATTACATCATAAACAAGTAAAGCCTCAGAACCAAGAGGAAGAAGCGTTGCTGCCAAAAAAGAGAGACTAAAGAGTACAAGATAAACCATTAGAGGATTTTAAATACCACTTTTCCCTCTTTGACTACGGCTACCATATTTTGGCATGCCAAAGAGGGTAAAGAGATATATTTTCCTACTATTTTAGACTGATGAAAATGCCCCTCTATCACCAAATCTACCTCGGTATAGTTTTTAAGTATCTTCTCTACACGTTTTTCAAATCCATGAAAGGTGTGGCAGATATTTTTTTGTGAAAGTTTTTTGATACGATGATTGATAATCATTTTTTCAAAAGGTTTAAGCAGTGTGAGCGTCATTCTATTCCGTAAAAGTTTACAATAGAGGTCATACCCAAAGCCTGTAGCATATTTATCTCCATGGGCTATCGCAACTTTTTTATCTCCAAGTTTAAATTGTATTGGCTGCTCATCTCTCGTATATACATTCATATTTGTAAATATATCTTTTAGACAAAAATCATGATTGCCTTCAAAATAGTGTATCTCTAATGTCTCTGAGAGTTTTTGCAAAAGTGCGATAGCCTCACTGGAAAAGGTTTGAATATAGTCGTTATACCCAAAGAACAAATCAAAAATATCACCCATTAAAAAGAGTTGAGAAGGCTGAATTTCTTTATGCTCTATCTTTTTTAATAGTTGCAAAAAAACATCACCATGGTGAGGATAGTGTGAATCAGCAACAAAAAGAGCATTTTCTTTAACGACAAACATGCTATCCTCTCTACTAAATTTCGTAAAGAAAGCATACCATATTTATTCAAGATATTTACTTTTTAGATATTTCTGGCAATTTTTTGATTTATATCTATAAGTTTCTTACCTTAAAAAGGTAAAATAAGCATAATTTGTAACAATTGAATAACGAGGAACACTAAAATGAATATAGATACACAACTCATAGAACATATGATGAACCCAAAAAATTATGGTTCGTTTGAAAATGCAGATACGGAAGGTATGGGTAAAAATCCTGAAAATGGAGAAAAAGTTGTTATTTATCTTAAGGTCGGAAAAGATGAAGAGCAGCCCTATATTGAAGATATACGTTTTCAGGCTATAGGTTGTACAACAACGATTGTCGCAGGCTCAATGCTTACAGAAGAGGCAAAAGAGCTTAACTTCAATGGCGTAAGAAATCTCATAGCTGCAACGATGAATCTTTTGGAGCGACTCCCCGCAGAAGATGCTGCCTGTTCAGAAATGGTAGCTTTGGCACTTAAAGCAGCCATTGATACCTATGAGGCAAGAGTAAAAGAGCATGACTATCCAATCATCACCTATCACGTATCAAATAGCTGTATGCCTAAAGAACAAAAAGGATAACCAAAATGAAAACATTAATGATTAAAACCCATGAAGTTTGGCTAGAGACACTTATGGCTGCTTTTATGAGCAAAACAGAAAACAAACAGATGCTTTTTGATTTTTCTGATATTTTGTTTAGACATTTTACATGGCTAGAGAATGAACTTATTAAAAA
>JALVXW010000089.1 GCA_027038155.1 Sulfurovum sp. | reverse complement strand
GGTGAAGTGCATTATGTGGATGCGGGGTACAACATCATGGGTATGCCAGCCGTGGCGTTTGATGATGAGGGCAAACCACACATCGCATGGAATGGTGAAAAATAAGGTGCAAGACTCAGAGGCATATTTGGCAAAAAAAGCCTTTTTTGACAAGGTACTGACAATATACGGACGCAATGCCGTACTTGAAGCACTTGAAGA
Organism: Sulfurovum sp.; assembly: GCA_027038155.1. Lineage (GTDB taxonomy): Bacteria > Campylobacterota > Campylobacteria > Campylobacterales > Sulfurovaceae > Sulfurovum. Next base: position 3,236 of record JALVXW010000089.1, on the reverse strand, counting down.
TGAGGCGGTGAGCATACATAAGCTTCATCTGAGCAACTCAAACAAAGAGGCACAAGTGCTTAAAACTATAAAGCAGCTAGCCCAAAAAAGAGCGATAGAGGTTGCCTACCATGACAAGCAGTCTCTCTCTCGCATCTCCAAAAATGCCAAGCAGGACCAAGGTGTGGCACTTGATATTGTGCTAGAGCACTTTGGAGATGAAGAAGATTTTAGAAACAGACACCAACACTACCGCATCATAGCTCTTGATGGCATCACCAACCCCCAAAACTTGGGCATGATTATACGTTCCTGTGCTGCAGGCAATGTAGATGCGATACTTCTACCCACCAAAGGAGCAGCCCAAATTAGTCCATTGGTTATCAAAGCTTCAGCAGGGACACTTTTTAAAATGCCTATTGTTAAAACATCAAATCTTGCAAAAACACTAACGTTATTTAGAGAAGAGGGTGCAGCTATCTATGCACTCTCTTCGCATGCCAAACATTCGTACAAAGAGCAGAACTACAGCAAGAAAACTATTTTTGTACTAGGAAATGAGAGCAAAGGGGTGAGTAGAGAGGTGGCATCTCTTTGTAACGCAAGTATCGCCATACCGATGCGAAGAGGGGTTGAGTCTTTGAATGTTGCCGTGACTGCTTCGTTGCTTGCGTTTTTGTAGTTTTTTTGGGTATAATCTTATAATATAAGTCCTTTAGGGGGGATGATGCGTAAGATAGAAACTCTTTTTTTTCTGTTAATCTTTCTACTTAACCTATCTTATGCACAGGAGCACCCTCTACAAAAAGTAACTCTCCAACTTCTTTGGAAACATCAGTTTGAATTTGCTGGATACTATATGGCAAAAGAGAAAGGTTTTTATAGAGATGAGGGGCTTGATGTGGCACTTTTGGAGTATAAAAACGGTGTTGACATTGTTAATGATGTTCTTGAGGGTAGGAGTCAGTTTGGTATTGACTACTCAAGTATTATTTTGCAAGATTCTCGTAAAGTAGTGCTTATGGGCACACTCTTGCAGACCTCTCCTTATGTACTTGTTAGCCTAAAATCATCCAATATTAAGCGTATCAAAGATTTTAAAAATAAAAAAATAATGATAGATGATGCATCTCGTACTTCAGCCGCTTTTGCTGCGATGCTTAACTCAAAAGGGGTCTCTTTTGATGATATGAAACTTATTAAGCCAACTTATAATGTGAGAGATTTGATAAAAAAAAGAGTGGATATTATTACTGCTTATACAAGTAATGAGCTCTATATGCTAGACAAAGCAGGGAAAAAATACAATATATGGGACCCTAAAGAGTATGGTTTTGACCTCTATAGTAACATTGTGTTTACTTCAAGAAAGGAGCTTGATGCGCACCCCAAAAGAGTGGCAGCCTTTGCAAGAGCATCGTTAAGAGGGTGGCGGTATGCTTTTAACCATATAGATGAAACAATTGATGTAATACTTAAAAAATACAATACCCAACACAAGAGTAGAGATGCACTACGCTATGAGGCAGAGGTGCTTAAAAAGCTTTCGGAGTACGGTACAGAAAAGTTCTTCACTTTAGATGTGCATAAACTACAAAAAATACGCGATATCTACAATGTTTTGGGTTTTATTCCCAAAGATGAGAGTACAATCAAAATAGAAGATATGCTCTATCAAAACCCCTCTGTTTATAAATTGACTCAAGAGGAGAGAGCCTATCTGCACAAAAAGAAGGTAATTATGCTGTGTACCGACCCAGACTGGATGCCTTTTGAGTCTTTGCAGAATGGAAAATATACAGGAGTCGCTTCGGACTATTTTAAACTGTTTGAAAAGTTTATGGAATCAAAAATACATATAAAAGTCATACCTACAAAGACATGGGAGGAGTCTTTGGTGCTTGCACGAGCAAAAAAGTGTGATGCCTTATCTCTTCTTATGAAGACGCCAAAACGTTCCAAATATTTAAATTTTACAAAGCCTTATTTGCATATCTCTATTGTGATGGCAACACAAAAAAACAAACCTTTTACGGCGAATTTCCATATGCTTAAAGGTAAAAAAATTGCTATAGTAAAAGGATACTCTTTTGTGTGGATTTTAAAAAAAGAGTATCCGGAGCTTGATGTGGTTGAAGTGAAAAATATAGAAGAGGGACTTAACAAAGTAGCCAAAGAAGAGGTGTATGGTTATGTAGATGCACTGGAGACTATTGTCTATTTTATGCAAGCACACCATACTCATGTATTTAAAATTTCGGGAAGTTTTGGTGCAAGCAAAGACTTTAGAGTAGGGGTAAGAGATGACGATTCTCTTCTTTTGTCTATTTTGAATAAAGCAATAGGTCATATTGACAATAAAGAGAAGAGAAAGATTTTAAATAAGTGGATTCCTGATATGTACAAGAAGAGTGTTGATTATGGGTTAATTAAAAAAATAGTGCTTTTCTTTGGTGTGATTTTGCTTATCGTTGGTTATTTCTACTGGAGGCTTAGAAGACTGAAGATAAAGAATGAGGAGTTGAGTCTTCGTGACCCCTTAACTAATCTTTACAATAGAAGATATTTTGACCATGTATCAGAAGATATTTTTGCTATTTTTGAACGCAGTAAAAAGGTTTTTTCTATTGTAATGGTTGATATAGATGATTTTAAAAAGGTGAATGATACCTATGGGCATAAAGTAGGTGATAGGGTTATTCAGAGTGTTGCCAAGGTACTCCAGGAGTATAGCCGCAAGAGCGATATTGTTAGTCGCTATGGTGGAGAGGAGTTTATTGTGCTTTTGAAAAATACAGAGGGCAGTGGTGCTGTTATACATGCCAAGAGTATAAGAGCCAAAGTAGAGAGCCTACAGATAGATAATGCGCATATTACCATTAGTGTAGGGGTATCCGAAGTTAAAAAGGGTGATCTAAATATAGAAAATGTGATTAAAAGAGCAGACGATGCACTCTATATGGCAAAAGCAAAAGGGAAAAATACGGTTGTAATAGTAGATGAGTAAGAACTGTTTTTTTGTGCTATAATAAAGATACTTCAACACAAAGGTGTCACTATGCAAGAGCAAAAACAAGACCTATTCCAAAAAATTGGTATAGATATCTCAAAAGATAAAATCAATATAGACCTTAAGCAGACAAAAGATTTTTTTAATCTACTCAAAGAGACCTTTGAGAAAAAAGCCAAGGAGATACAAAAAGATATCTCTGAAGGTAAGGTTGACATGGCTGAAAATGTGGGCATTAAGATAGATA
>JALVXW010000088.1 GCA_027038155.1 Sulfurovum sp. | reverse complement strand
AGTAGAAGTTTGCGTGGTGTTCTTGTGTCTGGTACATAGTGTCTGTTGGTGGTCTCTAGGTGTGCAATGTGTGCATTCATTATATAGAGCTCACCTTTGATAAAACGACAAAAAGCATCTGCAAGATTGGCACGTTTGGCACGAAGTGCTTTAACCTCTGCTCCTGCAAGGACTATACCTGCTTCAAACTTTTCAAGTATCTCATAATCATGTCTGGCTTTTTTGTTTTGTGCAACGATGTTGATGGACACGTATTTCCTTTGTGAATAGTTGAAGAATTATATCATAGAAGTACAAATAGATAAACCCAAATTAAATCTAAATCACACAATAGAAATTCAAAGAATTCTATTGTGTGATTTGGGTAAAACAATGCAAAGTCTATGTAAGAGTTTTGGGTGGGATAGTGTAAAATACCTCTATGAAGCAAACTACAATAAAACCATTTGAGATACTTGATGAGGGCGTTCTTCAGGAGATAAACCAGTTTACCAAGCGTGTACACTTTAAAAAAGGTGAGATGCTTTTTGCTAATGGAGAATTGAGTCGCTATTTTTATGTTGTGCAAACAGGTAAGATAAAAACCTATCAACTTAATTTAGACAATGCCAAAGAGCAGACTATTTTTGTTTTTCGTGCAGGAGATATGTTTGATACAATTACACTGCTTGATGGAGAACCGCATGATGTAATGTACGAAGCGATGGAAGATTCTGTTGCTTTTGAGATGCCTATAGAGAATGTGCGTTATCTTATAGAGCATAATCCTGAGTTTAATAGAAAATTTTTCCCTTATTTGGCAAAACAGATGCGACATATGGAGGAGTTGGTAAGTGATATTTCACTCTATAGTACCGAAGAGAGGCTTATTAAACTGCTACTTCAAAATCTAGACCCTACAAATAGGATGAGATACAATCTTCTTCATGGGCTCTCCAACAGTGAAATAGCCAAACTCATCGGTACGGTGCGTCATGTTGTTGAACGTCATCTTAAAAAACTCAAAAAAGAGGGTTTACTGGAGGGCAAAAGCAAAACCCCTCAAATGAACAGTGCCAAAGCACTTCTGGAAAAAATAAAACTTTTTTAAAAAATGCAACTAAAGTAGCATCTTCTATTGTCTTATCCTTCATACAATACGTGTAGATTTAGTCAAAAAGACTAAACAACTATTACTTGAAGGAGTTATCATGAAAAAAATATTATTATCAACTTTTGTTGCTTCACTGCTTATAACAGGCATCAATGCCAAAGAGACAGCAGCCAAAGATGCAAGTGTCAAAGAGGTAAACAAGATTGCGTTAAACAATGCAAAAGAGGATGCACAGTCGCATCAAGCCAAACTGGTGCAAGAGGCTATCAATTCATTAAAAGAGGCACATGAGGCTTTTGTTGCACTGGAGAAAAAAGATGAAGAGACTGCTACTAAAAAGCTAGAGAGTGCCTTGGGTAAACTTGAGGTTATTCTAGCATCTAAAAAGGTACCTGAGTTATTACCTGTTGACAGTATTGTAAAAGTAGATGAATATGTGGGTACAAGTAAAGATATTGAAACAACACTCGCGACGATACCAACACTGTTGGCTAAAAATAAAGTACAAGAGGCAAGAGCATTAATGATTCCTTTACAAAGTGAGATAGATATTACCACTGTTTCATTGCCACTGGGTTCATACCCCGATGCATTAAAATTGGCAGCAAAATATGTGCATAGTCATGAAGTGCAAAAGGCAAAAGAGGTTTTAGCCATTGCTCTAAGTACTTTTACATCGGTAACTGAGATAGTACCCATTCCTCTACTTAAAGCAACAGATTTGATTGCCGCATCATCTGCAATAGCCAAAGAAGACAAACAAAGAGCATTGGCATATCTTGATGCAGCGAGTGAAAGTTTAAAGGTAGCACATGATTTAGGGTATGTAAGTAAAAGTACGACAACCTATCAATCATTACAAGAGCAAATAGAGGCGATACAAAAAGAGATTAAAGGCCCAAATAAGGCTGAAAAACTTTTCGAAACGTTAAAGTCGTCACTCAAAGAGTTTAAAGAGAAAATATTTTCAGACAAAAAGTAAAAGGAGTAGAGTATGCTAGTAACAAGATATAGTCCGTACAATAACACAAGACGTAGTTTGGGTGTAATGAATCAACTCTTAAGTCAGCTTGATTCTTTGAGTGAAGAGGGCATCTCTTCATTTGTGCCTGTGGTAAATACCCGTGAAGGTGAGTCTGCTTATCATGTAGAGCTTGATTTGCCAGGAATTAAGAAAGAGGATATAGAGATTACCACTGAAGATAATATATTGACCATTTCAGGAGAGCGTAAATATAAAGATGAATCCAAAGAGGACGAATACTACAAGGTGGAGTCTGTCTATGGGAAATTTAGTAGAAGTTTTACCTTGCCTGAGAAGATAGATGTGGAAAATATCCATGCAGAGTCAAGTGATGGTGTGCTTGAAGTGATTATTCCAAAACTTAAAGAGGAAGAGTCTAAACCGAAAAAAATAGAGATCAAATAAGGAGGTTACGATGGAACTAGTAAATACAGCAAAAGAGTTAGGACAAAATATAGAAGAGACCATTGAGCATGGGCTTGAAGTGGCAAAAGATGCTTTTGCCAATGTGGCAAGCCACCTTCCTTTTGCCAACCTTGCCAAAAGGGGTAATGATGCCTTTAAAATTGAGATTGATTTACCTGGTGTAAAAAAAGAAGATATTGACCTTCAGATTGAAGAGAATATCTTGACCATTAAAGCCGTACGCAAGATGAAAAACGAGGTCAAAAAAGAAGATTACTATCTTTGTGAGAGCAATTTCGGTATGATTAGTAGAAGTTTTGTGTTGCCAGATGGGATAGATACGTCAAAAGTTGATGCACAATATGAGAATGGTAGGCTTTATGTGACACTAGAAAAAGAGGAGTCACGAAAAGCAAAAAGTATCTCAGTCAAATAGAATAAAAAGAGTAGTGATGGAAAAGTGGTTCAAAAATAATGTTGTGCTGATGATACTCAATGGTATTGTCTTTATTGGAGGGTATTTTTTCCTTCGTTTGGGGTATCATATGGCAGATAAGATGCCATTTACCCAAGAGATATTGCTTATTGTTTTGGGCACAGTAGCAACCATACTCATCACTGCGATGCTTTTAAACAAACAGACCTCTGTAGAGTTGGAAAAAGAGCAGAGCGTCAAGTTTATAGCATTGAAAACCCAGACATACCAAAATCTTATAGACACCATCGAAGAGATTATGTTGTTAGATGAGGTAGATGAGAGCAGTTTAACAAAACTGCGTTTTCATACACATAAGTTGGCTATTTTTGCTTCTCCTCCTGTACTGAAGGAGTATAGAAATTTTTTAGATGTATTTCATGAAAAAGTTGTAAAAGATATGTATGTGAGCATGGAAGATGCAGATTTGGTTTCTGATGCTTTGGCAAGATTAACTATCTATATTCGTGCAGATTTGGTAGGTGAATTAGATGCTGAGAGTGAACATAGTAGAAAACAAATTAATCAACAAATTATAGATAATGCCAAATAGACAGGAGGGAGAAAGGACTCCTTCTTATCAAGCATTAGTTGAGCACAGACTCTTTTTTAAACTTCTTTGCAAGAGCATAGTAGAAGGTTGCACGGTATTTGGTGCGTACACCTTTAAGCTCTGCACAAACATCTTGAATAGCTGCATCTAAGACAGCTTTACTCGCATCAATACCAAGTTTTTTGACAAGAAAATTTCTACGTACAGTATCGAGCTCTTTTGGGTCAGAACAAGAGACAAGTTCTGCATCTTTTCGGTAGATAGATGGTCCAAGATTTTTTACAACAATAGCAACAAAGGCTTCATCTACCTCTTTATAATGCTTTTTGATATCTTTGATGTAGAGTGCGATCTTTGCATCTTTTTTGCTTCCTGTAGATTTTGTTGTTTTTGTGGCTGCTTTTTTTGTAGCAGTTTTTTCGCTACTGTTTGCTTTTTTGTTTGTTGTAGGCTTGCTTGTTGTAGAGGTTTTGGTGGCAACTTTTTTTGTGTTGGGCTTAGTTGTACGCTTTTCTTTTGTTGCAGGGGTTTTTTTCTTGCTTGAAGATTTTGTTTTTTTTGTAGATTTTTTTGCTTCTTGTGCTACTCTTTTTTTAGCTTTTTCATGCTCTTTTTGAGCTTTTTTTGCTTCACGTTCTGCTTTTTTTACTGCTTCTATTTCCTCTTTTTCTCGTTTAGTAATCTCTTTGTAGAGTACATCTTCATCTTTGGGTGTACCCATAGTAAGAAAAGTCTGTTTTACTCCTATGGTTTTAATTCTGTTTGTATAATCTGCATAAATGCTACCTATCTTTTTAAATAAGCCAAATTGTTTCATTTTAGACCCCTCTCCTCATGCTTTTTAAAAATTATAACAAAAATAATACTCTTTTACTGTATTATTTAATGAAATGTATGCTAATAAGCTATACTTGTGTGTAGAAAATAAACTTAAAGTGATGAGTGTGATGATAAATATCTTAAAAAATTTTTATATATTACCCCTAAAGGGGTATCAGTATTTCTCTAAGATGTTTCCTGCAAATTGTCGCTATTATCCTACCTGTTCAGAGTATGCTAAGTGGCAGTTTGAGTTTAATGTGCCACATAAAGCATTTTTGGCAAGCAGTAGTCGTATATTACGTTGTAACCAACTTTTTAGAGGAGGTATTGATTATCCACTTGTAGAATATACGCCTCAAAAACATACCTTTATAGAGAGTTTTAACCCATATTGTGGCAAAATTAATATAGAGTATTGGTTGGTACCTCAAAATACTGCACCGCCTAGATACTATTATATTATAAAGGATTATGATGCAATTAAACGCACCTCTTGATATGCACCTGCATCTTAGAGACAATGAGATGCTTCACAATATTGCCAAAGCCTCTGCTGAGACTTTTGCAGGGGCACTTGTTATGCCAAATCTTGTACCCCCCGTGAGTACAAAAGAGGAGGTTGTCTCCTATAAAAAGCGTATTGTTGATGCCATTGGCAATGAAACATTTACGCCTTACATGACACTCTTTTTTAAGCCTACATACAACAGGGATTTTTTAGAGGGTGTACGTGATGAGATAGCGGCTATCAAGCTCTATCCTGCTGGTATTACTACCAATTCCGAAGGCGGTGTCAGTGGTTTTGATGCAGAGGAGTTGCGTCCTGCACTTGAAGCAATGAGTGATTTGGGTATTCCTCTGTGTATCCATGGTGAGACCAATGGTTTTGTCATGGACAGAGAGGCTGAATTTGTTTCTATTTACGAAAAACTTGCTGGGGCATTTCCTAAACTCAAAATTATTATGGAGCACATCACAACCAAAGAGAGTGTAGCCGCACTCGATAGGTACGAGAATCTCTATGCAACAATTACCGTACATCACCTGCTCATCACATTGGATGATGTGGCTGGAGGGATGTTGCAGCCGCATCTGTTTTGTAAACCTATTGCCAAACGTCCTGAAGACAGAGAAGCGTTACTCAAAGTAGCACTAGAGGCACACCCCAAAGTGATGTTTGGTTCAGACTCCGCACCACACCCCAAAGAGGCAAAAGAGGCGTGTGGGTGTGCAGCTGGTGTCTTTACTGCACCTATTGCTCTGCAACTGTTGGCTGAACTTTTTGAAAACAGGGGTGCCTCTTTGGAAAAATTACAAGCCTTTGTCTCTGGCAATGCACAACAGATTTATGGTATAAAACCACTGCAAAAAACTGTTGTTTTGAAAAAAAAACCATTTAGAGTACCCTCTTCATACAGTGGTGTTGTACCGATGTTTGCCAATGAAGAGATAGCCTACTCACTCAAGGAGGTGATTGATGGACAACCGTGTTAAGGCGTTTGTGGAGGGACATGAAACCTTTCGTCAAATAAAATTTAAAAAGAGTGAAGAGCGTTTTAGAAAACTAGTAGAAGAGGGACAAAGTCCAAAGGCACTGTTTATTGGATGTTCAGATTCGCGTGTGATGCCCGCCTTAATTACAGGTTCTAGACCTGGAGATTTGTTTATTGTAAGAAATATTGGTAATTTTGTTGCTCCCTATCATCCTGATGCAGATTATCATGCAACTGCCTCTGCTATAGAGTATGCCGTGAGTATTTTGGAGGTTTCAGATATTATTGTGTGTGGGCACTCTCACTGTGGTGCCATCTCGGCACTCTTTAAAGAGATGGAGCAAACACCAGAGAATATCCATACAGTTAAGTGGCTCGAACTTGGCAATGAAGCCAAAAAAATAGGATTATTGGCACATCAACACTCCGACAAGGAGACAATGTTACGTTATACAGAGCGTATCTCTGTGGTCTATCAACTTGACAATCTATTGACCTATCCTGCGGTAAAACGTAGAGTAGAAGAGGGGAGACTCTATCTACACGGATGGCATTATGATATAGAAAATGGACATATTGATTACTATGATGATGAGAATTATGAGTTTAAAGCGCTTACTCAAAAGGGAGAGGGGTAGTTGATTGCAGAAAATATAGAAGCACTAATAGGCAACACGCCACTTGTTAAGATCAATGCACTCTCTAAGCTGTCAGGGGCTACGATTTTAGGGAAATGTGAATTTATGAATCCTACTTCATCGGTGAAAGATAGAATTGCGTTGAATATGATTAATGAAGCACTTAAAAGTGGTGAAATTGATTTAAAGACAACCCTTATTGAACCAACTTCTGGAAACACAGGAATAGGACTGGCTGCTGTATGTGCAGCAAAAGGGCTAAAACTTATCCTTACTATGCCAGAATCAATGAGTATGGAACGCCGTAAAATTCTTACACATTTGGGTGCCAAGCTTGTGCTTACACCTGCAATAGAGGGAATGAGTGGTGCCATAGAGAAGGCAGCAGTGCTTGAAAAAGAGCTTAAAAATGCAAAAGTACTTCAGCAGTTTAACAACCCACATAACCCCGAAATACATCGTAGAACAACGGCATTGGAGATACTGCGTGACACACATCATCATCTTGATATTTTTGTTGCATCTGTGGGGACAGGTGGTACCCTTACAGGTACTTCTGAAGTATTGAAAGAGAAAATTCCTACACTCAAAAGTGTTGCTGTAGAGCCTACAAACTCTGCTGTACTTGCAGGAGAGAGTGCGGGTGCACATAAGATTCAGGGTATTGGTGCAGGGTTTGTACCACAAATACTCAATGAAGAGATTTATGATGAAGTAATTGCAGTCAGTGATAAGGAGGCATTTGCTATGGCAAAAAAAGTAGCAAAAGAGGAGGGGCTTTTGGTGGGTATCTCCTCTGGAGCCAATTTACATGCAGCGATGCAGGTGGCATCACGTCCTGAAAACAGAGGTAAAACCATTGTGACTATTCTTTGTGATACTGCAGAGCGTTATCTCTCTACTGAACTCTTTGATGTCTAATTTGTCTCCTCTTTTACTCGAAACAATAAAAATAGAAGAGGGGAGAGTTTATAATTTATCCTATCATCAAAAAAGATGTAACCAAAGCAGAGAAGAGCTTTATGGAACAGATGATACTTTAGCACTTCAAGAGATTATCTCTCCACCACCCAAAGGATTGTATCGTTGTCGTATTGTGTATGCAAAGATGATTGTAAGTGTTGAGTATATTCCCTATAAACCTAAGCCTATTGGGCATATTCAGATTGCTCCTTCGTCACTAGAGTATGGTTTTAAGTATGCTAAGAGAGAAGGGTTTGAAACATTGCTTGCGGCGTATCCCCATTCAGATGAGATACTGATAGAAAAAAATGGGCTACTAACCGATACTACAATAGCCAATATTGCTTTTTTTGATGGGGTACAATGGGTTACGCCTAAAAAGCCTCTACTTCAAGGTACAATGCGTCAAAAATTGATTGATTGTGGGTTTTTAAGCGTAAAAGATATTACAAAAGATGACCTAAAAAATTATCAACAAGTCGCTCTAATAAATGCTATGATAGGATTTAGCATTCAAAATGAGCTTACTATCCAAGATTTACAAGGAAATACCTATGACTATTAATCTTCTTCAAACCCCCGAATATACAAAACTTATGGAAGAACATATTTTTCAAACAATCACATATCTTTTTGATAAAAATCAGGAGTTTGCTGTTGCATGTGATTTGAAGCATATTACTTTTGTACCAGAGTTACCCCAGGAGATACAAAGTGTGTTTCAAGAGACGGTTTTGTTTATGATTGTTGGATATAGTTTTGAAACTGCTACAGTAACAGAGGAGTCTTTTTCTTTTGAGGCAGGATTTGGGAGTGAAAATTTTGGGGCAACTGTATCCATGCCACTTTTAGCGATTCAACAGATATTTTTAGGGGAGAATCCTATTGTTCTCAATTTGGCAAAATATGAAAAAAGAGCACCTGCTTCCACAAAATCATCTATGGAAGCATTGTTGAATAATCCTGAAAATAAAAAACTCCTAAAGAGAAAAAAATTAACATGAACCCGCTAAAATATAATTAACCACTTTATCAACATAGGCATTGTGTTTGTTGTCTTTTGAGTAGACAATAAAGAATTTTCGTGTCATTGTATAGCCTCTGAGTCGTGCTTCAAAAAGTTCTCCATTTACAATCTCATCCATAACGGCATATTTGGAGATAATAGAGACGACAGGTCTTTGTGGATTTCTTTCACTTCTTTTGAGTGTCTGTAGGACAGTGGTTGTATTGCTGACCTCTGAGAGTACGTTAAAACTTTTACATGAGACTCCCAGCTCTTCAAATACCTCTGAGACAATACGTCTGGTATGAGAACCTTCATCGCGACAAACCCAGTCAAGCTCATAAAGCTCTTCGGTATTAAGTGTCTTTGCAATAGGCACATTGGAGGCAACAATAAGTTCGTCTTCTAACCACTCTCTGTAGATGAGGTTATTGTCCATTACGGGTGATTCTATAAGACCAACGTCAAGTTTTCTGTTTTTTAATTTTTGAACAATCCTATCGCTGACATCAATATCTAGATTAATTTCATTGTCAATTGCTTTGCCAATGGTATTGAGGCATTTTCCGGGGATAACATAGGTTCCAATAGTAAATGAAGCACCCAATCTAAAGGTAATCTCTTTGTTGATGATTTTCAGTATGTCCTGCTCTGCCGTAAGAATCTCTCTCTCTAGTTTTGTTGCTATTTTGTAGAGCTCTTCTCCTGCGTTAGTAAGCTTTATGCCATTTTTTTTACGCTCTATCGTTTTACAGGCAAGATACTTTTCGATAAATTTAATTTGCTGCGTAACTGCTGGTTGTGAAATTCCTAACTTTGCTGATGCCCTAGAAAAGCTTCTCTCTCTGGCTACAGTTAAAAATGTCTCCAATTTTACAAAATCTTTTAACATATTGACTCTTCCCTCTATTTAAGATATGAATTATTATAACTCATTATACTTAAATAAAAGATAACTTGTTCTTATTTTAAATTCAATAATGGCTTATAAGGTATTCACTGTGATATATCGCATTATTTAGCTACTACTAGGTATAATGAATAGACTAGTGGGGATGTTAAAAAGTAGGATAATTAATGGAAACAATTTTAAATACACTGAATCGGTCACAAAGGGAGGCTGTAGAGCATATTGATGGACCGATGCTTATTCTTGCAGGTGCAGGAAGTGGCAAAACAAAAACACTTACAGCAAGGTTGGCTTATCTTGTGGGTGCAGTAGGTATTGACCCTGCCAATACCTTAACGCTCACCTTTACAAACAAAGCCGCGGCAGAGATGCGAGAACGTGCATTGAGCCTTCTGTCTTCGCATATCTCCTATCCGCCACTCTTGTGTACGTTTCATAAATTTGGACTGCTTTTTTTAAAGTTTCATATAGAAAAACTTGGACGCAGTAATGCTTTTGTGATTATAGACAGTGATGACAAAAAGCGTCTTATTCGTGCTATAGCTAAAGAGCTAAAGATAGATCTCAATATCTCATTTATCGCCTCTGAAATCTCCAAATATAAAAATTCTCTTCTCTCTCCTGATGTTGTTGTGGAGAAGGCAGAGCTTCCTGATTATAAAAAAATAGCACAACTTTATGTGAAATATCAAGCCAATATAGAAGAGAATAATCTTGTCGATTTTGATGATTTGTTGATGCTTACCTATAAGATACTTCAAGAGAATGATACTTTGCGTAAAGAGACCAGTGAACGTTATAAATATATTATGGTAGATGAGTACCAAGATACCAATGAACTACAGTTTCAGCTCCTTGAGCTTCTTGCTTCTGAGCATAACAACCTCTGTGTTGTAGGTGATGATGACCAGAGTATCTATGGTTGGCGTGGAGCGAATATACGTAATATTTTGGAGTTTTCAAATAACTTCAAAGAGTGTAAAACTGTAAAACTTGAAACCAACTACCGTTCTACAGAACCTATCTTAAAAGCTGCCAATAGTCTTATAGAGCATAACTCAACACGACTAGGCAAAAAGCTTATTTCTCACAAAGGTGCAGGGGAAGAGGTAAAACTTCTACACTCACTCGATGAATCTATGGAAGCAAAAGCGATTGCCCATGCTGTACAAAAACTTCTTGATGCAGGTGCAGACCCAGATGAGATAGCAGTGCTTTACCGCATCAATGCACTTTCACGCTCTTTAGAGGAGGGCTTTACCAAGGCTGGACTTGCTTTCAAACTTATTGGTGGTATGCGATTTTATGAACGTGCAGAGATTAAAGATATTATCTCCTATCTTAGGGTACTTTCCAATCCGTATGATGATTTTTCGCTTATGCGTATTATCAATAAACCCAAACGCGGTATAGGAAAAACCTCTATAGAGAAGCTTCAATTGGCTGCTTTTGATGCAAAGATGTCACTATTTAGCTATATAGAGAAGTCTACACAAGGAGTGTTACCTACAGTAGTAAGCAAAAAAGTAACCACAACATTAATGGCGTTTGTAGAAAATATAAGATTTTTGCAGTCAGAGATGAGTCATAATTTAGGGAACTTTATCACACTTTTTGAAGAGCGTATGAACCTTAAAGAGCACTATGCCAGTATGGTTGATGGGATGGATCGCATTTTAAATATCGATGAGTTTTATGGATATTTTAGAGACGCTGTTCTTAAAAACCCTGAGTTAACGCTTGATGAATTTCTAAACGATATCTCCCTTCAGTCAGATCAAGACCAGATAGAGGAGAATGCTATTACTATTATGAGTATCCATGCTGCCAAAGGGCTGGAGTTTGAACATCTTTTTGTTATAGGGTTAGAGGAGGAGTTTTTCCCGCTACTGGGTGAGGGGTGTAATATGGAAGAGGAGCGTCGTTTGGGGTATGTGGCGATTACAAGAGCCAAATCAGACTTGACACTTTGTTATGTTGATAGCCGTTTTTATAAGGGTCGTCGTAAAATGATAGACAAAAGCCGTTTTTTGGGTGAAGCAGGACTCATCAAAGATGCCAGCCTCAAAATCACCAAACAGGCTGCTTTTAAAAAGGGTGATTTGGTTAAACATAAAATCTTTGGTATTGGGCGTGTACAAGCTGCAAACAAATCGGGCAAAGAGTATAAACTGCTTATTAACTTTGGCGGAAACAAAAAAGAGATACTTAGCTCTTTTGTGCAATCAATATAAGGTAGGGGGCGATTGTTTTCGCACCTTTATACCATTTAAATTTTTGGTGCGATGGCAATCGCCCCCTACGGGAGCAATGACTTGAACAGACTATTTGTTGTAAACAAACCTATATTTCGTTCATCTAATGGATATATGGGATATGTCAAACGTAAATATAAGACTAAAAAAGTAGGCTTTTCTGGTACACTTGACCCTTTTGCTACAGGCTGTCTTATTGTCGCTACAGGTCAATACACCAAACTTTTTCAGTACCTAGACAAAACACCCAAAAGCTACAAGGCAACCTTATGGCTGGGGGCAAACTCTTCTACTCTTGACATAGAAAACGTAGAGAGCATTCAAGAGGTAGATCCTTTTGCTACCGAGCAGATAAAAGAGGCACTCTCTTTGTTAAAAGGGGAGCTTAGCTACTATCCTCCAAAATTTTGTGCCAAAAAGATAGACGGAAAGCGTGCCTACGAGCTTGCACGTGCAGGCAAAGAGGTGACATTAAAAACTATTACCTCTACGATTTATGACATTAAGCTACTGCATTATAACCACCCTTTTGTACACTTTGAGGCAACAGTCTCTGAGGGAACATACATACGCTCTTTGGGTGCACTCATTGCCGATAGACTGGGGGTTGATGCGACACTTTCTAGTCTGCACCGTGTGCATGAGGGGGCATTTTATTATGAGAATGAAAAGGCTTTAAATCCCTTTAAACATTTGGCACTACCGAACAATAGTTATGGTGGTAATGAGTCAGATATAGAGCTTGGCAAAAAACTAAATAGGGCATATTTTCAGATACAAGATGAGGGCATCTATCTTGTAGAGACCTCTTGTTTTTTTTCTATTGTTGAGATTTTTTCTGATGAGGTCAAATATCGCTTTAACCGCATACCTAAATTTGAGGAGAGATAATGTACAGTATCAACGCCCATGCAAAAGTCAATATTTTTTTAAAAATCACAGGCTATAAAGAGGGATACCATACCCTGCTTTCACGTTTTATGCGTGTAGAAAACCTTTATGATACAATTACTTTTGTACCTTGTGCCTGTAAAACTTTTACCATAGAAGGGTGTGAGGGTGTACCGCTTGAATCCAACACTATCTACAAAGCCTACAAGGCACTCAATGAGCATACTGGAGATTTGGATATACTTGACTTTTTTTACAAACATAAGGTGGTTGTTACTAAGCGTATCCCCAGTCAGGCAGGACTAGGAGGAGGAAGCTCTGATGCTGCGGCATTTATGCGTTTGGTCAAAGAGGTATGTAACCTTACGATAAGTACAGAGGAGTTAGCAAAGCTGGGCAGTACCATAGGAGCAGACCTCCCTTTTTTTATCTACAACTACCCCTCAGCCAATGTTTCAGGTTTTGGAGAGGTCGTTGAGTGTTTTGATGAAGCACCTCTAAAACTAGAACTCTATACCCCAAAGATAGGCTGCGATACAGCAGTGGTCTATAAAACTTTCAAAAAACACCTTCTTAAAGATATTAGCCTCTGCTCTTTTTTGGGCTGGGAGAGACTTGATTCACGTACATTGTTAGAGACGATAGCAGACCCTGTTGTGCTTAATGACCTCTACGTTGCAGCACGCATGGCATATCCAGAACTCAAAAGTGTTGCCAAAGAGGGGTGGTTTTTTTCTGGTTCTGGGAGTAGTTTTTTTAGGGTTGTATTGTAGTAAGTTAGAGAAGTTTCCTCGTTCCCACGTTGCGAGACTGTGCAAGAACCTATGGAAGTGTAGAGTTTACTCTCACAAAAAGTGTGTTTACATACTTTTTACATTAGAAATATACATTTTCTTTGCATATTGGGTGGGAGTAAACTCTCCACTTCCGAAAACTATGAGTTTTTGCACAGTCTCTGCACGTGGTAGCCCTCATCCCAAACAAATCTACGCTAAAATAACCCATGTCACACAATCTAAGATTAACTAAATAAATTATGTTATAATAACTCTATGGATATAAAAGAAAAAGTTGATATTATTGCTAAGCAAGCAGATATTATTTATAAAAAAATATTTATATTTTCGGCTATTGCAGGTGGTAGTTGGATATATGGTATAAAAACAAATGGTTATCTAGGATTTATTGTATGGATTGTATTTGTTCTTGCCGTTATAGGTCTTGTGATTAATCTAACAAGACAAGGTACTTTATATATAGAATTAGAGGAAATAAAAAATGGAAAATCTTGAATTGCTTTACGGTATAGGTCTTATTGGTGCAATTGTTATTGGATATGTAGCTGTTAAAAAACATTGGGAATTTGCTGATATATTTTAGCATATAGCATAGGTGATAACGATAACTCCTTGTTCTCCCACCCCAAAGCAAACCTACGCTAAAATAACCCATGTCACACAACCCAAGACTCACAACACAAACCATCACCTACAGCTACGTACCCCAAGGTCATTTCCTTACAAGCTCACAGCATGATGATGGTTTTATTGGTGCGATGGCAATCGCCCCCTACATTCTCTCTGGCTCCCATGTTGTGAGACTGCTTTAAGGGAACCT
>JALVXW010000087.1 GCA_027038155.1 Sulfurovum sp. | reverse complement strand
ATGCGGTTTTCACTCCCCTCTAGTTGAGCCTGTAACTGCAAAAAGTGCTCTGACGATTTTAACGCTGGGTAGTTCTCCACTACTGCAAAGAGTTGCATCATCGAACTGTTGAGTTTTGTGTTGAGTTTTGCCAGTTTGGCACCATCTTTTGCCTGTAGTATATTTTTGGTACTCGCTCGCAAAGAAGTGATTTGCGTAAGCAGTTTGCTCTCATGTTTGGCATACGATTTGACCACTTTGACAAGATTGGGAATGAGGTCTAGCTTTCGTTGCATCGTACTCTCCACTTGAGACCATGCTGCATCAACCGCTTCTGATTTATTGACAAGTGAGTTATACAAGATACCAAAAATCAACAGAGACAACACCATAAAAGCAACCACCCATCGCAAAGGATGACTCTTTTCTTCAGGAGGAAAAGGCTCATCCAGTATAAGCTCATCATCTAACATATCGCTAAGGTTTTGAGCTTGCTTCTCATCTAGCAGTTTTTTTGCTTTAAGTGTTTCTATTTTATCTTCATAGTTCATTATTAATCTCCTTTATGCGTTTGATACCCTCTTGGGCACTTATATGTTGCGACTCTATGGCTTGTAGTATCTGCTCTATCTTCTTCTCATCTTCTGCTTTTTCCCTCTGCAAAGAGCGAGAGAGTTCATTCAAACGCTTCTTGAGTGTCGGATAACTCACCTGAAGCACTTCACTCATCTCTTTAAGATTACCCCCATACAAGATAAGCGACTCTGCAAGCTTCTGTTCAGCCAAACTCAAACGTGCCAAACGCGGAAGATAAAATTCCCCTTTGTAGGTGGTATGGCACGCACCACAAGAGAGAGAATCTATAGACAAAATCTCTTCACAAATTAAACATTTTGTCATTTTTTATCTCCTTTTTTAAATATATTTAAAATATTATAGTTAATTTTTCAATATATGTCAATACACTATATTTTTACAGCCCTTACTCTCAACCGTTTATAATCCAACATCCAACCCTCCTCTTCACTATAAATAGACTCTTTCAAAATAGCTCGACACGCCTCTTTAAAAACATCAAACTGCTCTTTACTTAAATGTTTAGTCACCCCATTGGCAAAGATATCTAACCAATTGCCTATATCGTCCATCGGTGTAGGTCTAGGGATAATTTCCATGTACTCCACTTTAAAACCCTCCGACTCCAAAAGTGTTCTGTACTCTTCCACACTAGGGAAATACCAAGGGTTCTCAAACACTCCAAATTCAGGATGCTTTTCAAATACCTCTTGCATCGCAGAGACCAAAGTATTAGCATTTCCCTTTCCTCCAAATTCACAGACAAAATACCCTCCACTTTTAAGAGATTTAGCAATATTTTGCACAGCACTTCGTGCATCTTTAACCCAATGCAACATTGCATTAGAAAAGACTGAATCAAACGCTTCATTATACGGTAAATCTGTCACAGAACCAACATAAGCTTCTATACCTTTAGCTTGGCACTGCTCTATCATCTCAGCACTCATGTCTATGCCAATGACTTTTGCCCCTCTTCGTTCTATCTCCACAGCTAAAGTTCCCTCACCACAACCTACATCTAAGATGTTCTCTCCTTTTTGTGGGTCAAGTAAATCTACCACAGGCAAAGCCAATTGTGAGACAAAAGCCGTGTGTTTGTTGTAGGTGTTTGGGTTCCATTGGTTGGTTTCATTTTGAGTTGTTACAAAATTTTCTGTAGTCAAACACTCCACACCAATATTAGCAATATCGACGATATTCACTTTTGCTATCTCCTGCGTTTGTGCTTCTGTTGCATCGGTAATCAATGTCACATCATAACCTAAAGCCACCCCATCAAAAATAGTAGCACGAATACAATTTGGGTATTGAATTCCACAAACAACAATCTTCTCTACACTCAATCGTCGTAAAATAAAATCTAACTCTGTCTGCATAAAACCACTAAAGCGATTTTTAACTATTTTATACTCTCCCTCTATGGGTGATAATTCATCAATAATTTCACACCCCTTAGTATGAGGTACACAATATTTTTGCTCTGTTAAAAAATTATCTAATCTCGTCTTTTCTATGTCACTTCCATCTGTTCTATATTCTCTATAAACATGAAACACAGGTAACTCTTGTGACCTAAAAGATGCAAGTACTTTTTGAATATTTGGTACAATGCTTTCTGCTCTTTCGATGGTTTGTGGAGCTGTTGGCAAAACAAAATCGTTTTGCATATCAATTATAATTAATGCTGTTTTTTTCATAATTTTTTCTCTTTCTTCTGTAGGGTGCGGTTGCCACCGCACCAATAATCCAATATGCAAATATATCTTGTATTCAAAGTAAAAGGTGTTGTAGCAACAACACCCTACAAAACACTACATACACAGCCAATCGTAGCTGGTCATCCAATCAAGGAATCAATAATTTTTTAGAATAATGCCTAAAGACTAAGCAGGAAAAAAGAGAGAAGAAGAGCAGAAAATCTTTGAGTGATTTGTGTAGTGTATGAAAATGGTTTCATGATGCTCTCCTTTTAGTTTTGTTAGTGAAAGTGTAGCGTATTAAGCTTTAGGGAACTTCTAAAAAAATATTAAAAATCATCATCCAAATCATTTTCAAACGCCGCATCTAATTTTTTCTCTTTTTCTATTTTAAGTTGAGATTTTGTCAATACCATTTCATGTAAGAACTCTCCAAAAAATGTCTTAGATTCAGTCTTGGCAAGAAAAAGATAAATGCCAGCCAACAATCCAATAAATGTAAAAATAGCAATGATTTTTTGCACTGGATTAAAAATTTGTATAGGATCCTTTTGTTTGATATTGCAGACGCCACCAGGACAATGTTGTGGGTCTTCACGTATAATCATTTTATAAATCATACACCCTACACAGATGGAAAAAGCTGCTTCAAGGAACATAAGCGTAAGACAAAAGACACAGATTAATACTTTGTAAAAAGTAATATCCCAATGAACAACAAACCACCACATCATAGGCAAAGAGACAAACCATCCCAGTGTCCAGGCAAAACGTTTTTGTAGTCCACCAGTATATTCTGGCTCTTGGTTTCTGACAACAAATTTACCCAAAAGTAAAGAGGGAGAATAGGTAGGACTAAACATTCTAAATGTAAAATCTATAAACATAAATGCCAAATAGACTCTAGCTGCAATAACATGACCATATCCAATCCCCACAAAAATAACAATCATCCCAAGCATAAAGAGTATACCTGCCGCTGCCCTCGCTTCTCTCTCGTTGATAACCGTAACATCATATCCTGAAACATGTTCACCATAGGTTGTTAAAAAATTCTTAAAATTCAAAAAAACTCCCTCTATATCTATAAGTATTAGTATTATAACTCAAAAAATATTAATAATTTAAAAAAGTTAATAGTTTAATATAAAAAAATAATACAAAAACCAAAATAAAGAAAATCTAT
>JALVXW010000086.1 GCA_027038155.1 Sulfurovum sp. | reverse complement strand
CCTCTGTTGATGTGGCAACTTTGTCTGCAACAACACCTGCGTCAAACCCAGCATTTTGAGCTATCTGCTTCATAGGAGCAAAGACAGCTCTTAGAATAATCTCTGCACCAACTGCTTCATCCTCTTTAAGGTCAAGTTTGACTGCTTGACTTGCTTTGATGAGTGCTGCACCACCACCGATGACAATTCCTTCATCTACGGCCGCCTTGGTTGCACTAAGAGCATCATCTACTCTATCTTTTTTCTCTTTCATCTCTGTTTCAGTAGCAGCACCTACTTTGATGACTGCAACACCACCAGAGAGTTTTGCAAGACGCTCTTGAAGCTTCTCTTTGTCATATTCGCTTGTGGTGTTTGCGATTTGTGTTTTTATCTCATTGACACGAGCAGCAACAGCATCGGCATCACCTTTGCCATCTACAATGACAGTATTGTCTTTGTCTATGACCACTCTTGCAGCGTGTCCCAGGTCTGCCAATGTAGCCTTTTCTAGTGTAAGCCCAAGCTCTTCAGTAATAAGTGTAGCACCTGTTAAGATAGCAATATCTTTAAGCATCTCTTTCTTTCTGTCTCCAAACCCTGGAGCTTTTACTGCAGTGATGTTGAGCACACCTTTAAGCTTGTTAAGCACCAATGTAGAGAGAGCCTCACCTTCAATATCATCGGCGATGATAAGTAGTGGACGTCCACTCTGTTGTACCTGCTCGAGCATAGGCACAAGATCTTTAAGTGAAGTAAGTTTGCTATCTGTCAAAAGGATAATAGGTGATTCCAGTTCACACGTCATCTTCTCTGTATTTGTAACAAAGTATGGAGAGATGTATCCTCTGTCAAACTGCAT
Source organism: Sulfurovum sp. (assembly GCA_027038155.1). GTDB lineage: Bacteria > Campylobacterota > Campylobacteria > Campylobacterales > Sulfurovaceae > Sulfurovum. The sequence goes on along the minus strand of JALVXW010000086.1, from coordinate 2,600 downwards.
ACCTTCAACGACTTCAAGGTCATCATTGATTCCTTTTGCCTCTTCTACGGTAATGACCCCATCTTTACCTACTCTGTCCATCGCTTCAGCGATTAGATCACCAATCACACTGTCTGAGTTGGCAGAGATGGTTGCGACTTGTGCTATCTCTTTTTTCTCTTTGACCTCTTTGGAGATTTTTTTAAGCTCTTCAATGATAGCTGCACTCGCTTTGTCCATTCCACGTTTTACCTCTATAGGGTTTGCACCAGCAGTGATGTTTCTAAGCCCCTCTTTAAAGATAGCGTGTGCCAAGACGGTTGCGGTGGTTGTACCATCTCCAGCCTCATCAGCTGTGTTTGATGCTACCTCTTTAACCAGTTGTGCACCCATGTTCTCAAGGGTATCTTTAAGCTCTATCTCGCGAGCAACCGAAACACCATCTTTGGTGATGTGTGGTGCTCCGTATGATTTTTGAATCAGTACATTACGTCCTCTAGGTCCCATAGTTACTTTTACTGCATCAGCGAGTTTGGTTACCCCTTCAAAGAGACCACTTCTTGCTGTGTCTGAAAAAAATATTTCTTTTGCCATTTGTATCTCCTTTGATTATTTGATAAGTCCCAAGACTTCTTTGCTGAGTAAAATAAGGTACTCTTTGCCTTCTATGGTTATCTCCATACCTGAAAAGTTTGCAAAAACAACCTTATCGCCTATGTTAATACCATCCTCTTTTGCTTCAGGTCCTACTGCAATAACTGTACCTTCTAGAGGTTTCTCTTTTGCACTGTCTGGAATATATAGCCCAGAAGCTGTTTGATTTGACTCTTTTTTGCGTTCAACCAAAAGTCTATCTTTTAATGGTTCAAATGCCATAGTGACTCCTTTATATTATTTTATTTTTTTTGTGTAGTCGCATTGTAGTGATTTTTTTTTAAAATGTCAATAACTTTCTTAAAAAAATTTAATATATATGAGTCTATATGACTAAACTATATTTTATTCTATTTTAAAATGAAAACTTTTTTACATTTTTTTCTAAAAACCATTGACAATAAAGCTATCTTTAGCTAAAATTTCGTCTCTTCAAAATAAGTCAAGGTAGCTCAGCTGGTTAGAGCGCTGGTCTCATAAGCCGGAGGTCGGGAGTTCAAGTCTCCCTCTTGACACCACTTCTTTGAGACAATCGCAAAATAAATTAAATTTTTGTTCTAAACTTATGATATTTTTAAATATTTAAACTTTAAAAGTGTAAAATCATGGTATTCTTATAGACACAGAATGTATGTTGATACATTATTTACTTAAATGAAGGAGTTTGGTTATGATGAAAAAAATAGCAGTAGTACTTTTGGGTACACTATTGGGTAGTTCGCTCTATGCAGATAATTATGGTAGTGATTCAAAAGGTTTTTTAGGTCTTGAGGTCGCTGCAGGAACAGTTGAGGGTGAAAGATTGAATGATTTTATGCATGAGGGTTCTGGTGCTCAGTTTGGATTGCGTTTTGGTGCACAGTCTGATGAGTGGAGGGCTACGTTTGCCTTTGATTATTTTGATAGCAGTAGTGATGACCAAAACGTAGAACATGCTCTGTTTATGGCAGACTATTTCTTTTTGAATAATAATTATGAGACAAATATCAGACCATTTATTGGTGCAAATATTGGATTGATGAATTATGAGAGTACAGGGGTGGATGCAACAGACTTTACCTATGGTGGACAAGCAGGAGTAGTAGTGAATATTAATGAAAATTTAGACTTGGATTTAAGTTATAGGTACTCATTGTCAGCATCTGAAAGAGTCAATCAGTTGGGTGCGGTTGTCTTTGGATTTAATTATCTTTATTAATAAAAATAGTTAGGAATTAATTTTATGAAAAAAAATATTTTAAGCAATATGGTGCTTGCTTCTGCTGTTACTTTATTTACTGCATGTGGAAGTAACAGCAAATCAGACAGAGGAACGGGAGCCGCTGGTGCCACCTATGGTCTTTCTATTTCATATATCTCTACGGATTATCAGGAGGCTACAGGGTTTACTGACCGCTATCGTGTGCATGCTGCAGACTCTAGTGGCAAGCCAGTCTCTGGACTCTCTTTGGAGATGTCTATTGTCAATGGGGTCAAAGAGATACGTGGTAGAAAGTTGCAAATTCAATCGGGTGGAATACAGAGCAGTACCCCTATTACATTCTACGACAACAATGTTAACTTTGCCTCTACGCATGTTGTTCCTGGCGATAACCTTATTGTTGTCCCCTCTTCAGGAAGAACAGACAACAGCTATTTGGGTGATTGGGGCATACAATCTGTTGGTGCACAGCTTGCATTAAGGGGTGGTTCTTTTAATCTTGAAAATACCGATGGGCTGACCTATATTATAGGAAATGAGCAACGCTTTTTGGGTGCAGGGAGAGGTAGAATTGCCATTGCACATATTGAAGAGTCCAATGCACGTACCGATGCGGATGGGTTTAGCTATTTTAATGTTGTCTATGATACAGCACTGGGGGGGCATACAGTTACTCTAGGGGTACACACTACAAGTGGCGAGAGACTGAGTGGTGCAAAAATTGCAGAGTTAAGAGGGGGAACATTTTTGGCAAAATCAGTTCGTG
>JALVXW010000085.1 GCA_027038155.1 Sulfurovum sp. | reverse complement strand
ATGGCAAGACGCATCAATACACTTCTTTCAGAGTTTTATGCCCAGCTTGACATTAAAGTAGTCGATTTTAAACTGGAGTTTGGCAGAGACAAAGATGGAAACATTATTCTCATTGATGAGCTTAGCCCCGATAACTTTAGACTTTGGGATGCCAAAACAGATGAGAAACTAGACAAAGATAGATTTAGGCAAGGTCTAGGTGGGCTTACAGAAGCTTATAGACAGGTATTAGATAGAATTCAAAACAGAGACAAATAAGGATAGACATGAGAGCAATAGTAAACGTATTTTTAAAAGAGGGTGTACTTGACCCACAAGGAAAAGCAGCACATCACGCACTGGACTCTTTGGGGTTTAAGGGTGTAAAAGATGTACGTATTGGTAAACAGATTATCTTAGAGCTTGAAAGCAAAGAGAAAGCAGAAGCCCAGGCTGAAGTAAAAGAGATGTGCGAGACACTGCTTGCCAATACTGTAATTGAAGATTATACCATAGAGATGAAGTAAGATGAAAGTAGCCGTATTAAGATTTCCTGGGACAAACTGTGAGTTTGATACCCAGTATGCATTTGAAAAATTAGGGCATAGCACCAAACTTGTTTGGCATGAAGAGGAGAAGCTGCCTACAGATATAGACCTTGTTGTTGTTCCTGGAGGGTTTTCTTATGGTGACTACCTGCGTTCAGGCTCCATTGCACGTTTTTCTCCTGTCATGAAAGCCGTCACTGCCTATGCAAATGAAGGTGGAAAAGTACTTGGTATCTGTAATGGTTTTCAAATCCTTACAGAAGCAGGACTCCTCCCTGGTGCATTAAAGCGTAACAACAATCTCCACTTCATCTCCAAACATCAAAACCTCTGTGTTGTCAACAACGACAATGCCTTTTTGAACAAATGCACCAAAGGTGAAGTACTCAATATTCCTATTGCCCATGCTGATGGTAACTACTATATTGATGATGAAGGCCTAAAAAAGCTTGAAGCCAACAATCAAATCTTGCTTCGTTACTCAGACAGCAAGGGAAATCCTGTTGTGGTCAATGGTTCTGTCACTTCCATTGCTGGGGTATGCAATGAGAACAAAAATGTATTTGGTCTTATGCCTCACCCAGAGCGTGCATTAGAAGCGATATTGGGTTCAGAAGATGGTGTGCGTATGCTTCAAGGATTTGAAGTATAATGCATACAATACGTTCTGTTTGGTCTATTTTGGGGCTATTATTTCTGTATAGTACCCTACTTACCGCACAGACAGAATACAAATACTCCTATGTCCCAAAAAGCGTTTATCAAAATCAGGTTTTTCCTGTAACAATTGTTGTTATCAATGCAAAAAATAGTGATACACCAACATTTTTATTTGACAAGCACAGTCCAAATCAACCTCTTATAGATAAACCACTTATTATACACAATGGAAGCGATAGTTTTTACACCTTTTACTTTAAAGCCAAAAAAGAGGATATACGTATTCCAGCAATAGTTATCTCTACCAAAGATAACAGTGTTGAGTTTCGAGAACAGACTATCTTGGTAAAAAAGTTAAAATCCAATACCCACTTCTCTTCTGTTCTTGCGGCAGATTTGAAGATTAAAAATACTCAAGTCTCCAACTATGATGAAAAGCGTCATATGATTACATTAAACATAGAAGCATTTGAAGCCAATCTTGAAGATATGCACTTGGAAAATGTTGTAGAGTCTGGCATAGAGAACCTAAAGCGTAAATTTGCCAAAGTAACTGCCTCTTTTTATGTTGTCCTTCCTAGTGCAACAAAGGTGTTAAAATTTAGCTATTTCAATACCATTAAAAAACAATTTATCACTTTAAGTGTGCCTGTAGTTGTGCAAGATACCTCTGTTACTACACAATCTGGGCTCAATCCAAAAGAGGATAATTTTGAAAAACTAAAAAAATATACACTCATGGCATTATCTCTGTTTTTTCTATTGATGTTTTTATTTAAAAGAGATTTCTTCTATCTTGTGTTGTGTGTTGTTGCTATCATTACACTTTTGACACTCTATATTCCACATAAAAAAATATGCATCAAAGAGGGAGCATCACTCTATATACTGCCTATGTCAACAAGCACCACAAGCACTATCATAATAAACCAAACAGAAACACCTATTTTGGGTGAACGCAATCACTATAAAAAGATAGAATACAAAAAAGGTATAATAGGATGGGTCAAAGATGAAGACACTTGCCACAATTAGATTTTATTGGGGTGCCTTTGTTATTAGCTTCAATACAGCAGTGCTTATGATACCTGCACTGATGTTTTTTGGGCGATACAAGAGTGCCATTGTACACCATATCAATGCATTAACCCTTTGGATGATGGGAGGAATAGCCCTCAAAAAAGGCAAAATGGACAAAAGTGCCGATATGTATGTGATGAACCATCAAGGTATTGTAGATATTATAGGACTCGAAGCAGTACAAAACAACCATCTGCGATGGGCGGCCAAAAAGGAACTCTTTGATACTTTGTGGTTTGGAAACCTTCTAAAGCATGGAGAGATGATTTCTGTTGACAGAAAAGATAAATCCTCCTTGCGAAAACTTATAGCAGATGTCAAAGAGTCCAGAGAGAGACTCAAACGTCCTGTAGCCATCTTTCCGGAAGGCACAAGAACACCCAAACAAAAACTTCTTCCTTTTAAAAAAGGAGCTAAAATCATAGCCGAAAAGCTAGGTTTAAAGGTACAGCCCATTGTCATCACAGGAAGTAAAAAACTTCTAAACGAACACAACAAAACCGCACACTCAGCCATCGTGCATTACCATTTTTTACCCACAATAGATGTAAGTAAAGCCGATGCAGACTGGTATGAAAAACTAAGAGAAGATATGCAAAAGGTCATAGATAATGAATATACTCACCATAATCGCAGTCGCTAGTGGTGGTGCCATAGGTGCCACCTCTAGACTACTTATCAATACAGCCGTAAACAAACACTTTGTACATGCCCTCCCTTTGGGTACACTTACAGTCAATTTTTTAGGCTCTTTGCTTATTGGTGTGCTCTTTGCCTATTTTCACCTCAACACATCCCTCTCGCCTCACCTCAAAACATTTTTAATTACAGGCATGCTGGGAGCTCTTACAACCTACTCTACCTTTGCAATAGAGAGTTTCTTTTTACTTGAATCAGGACATTATGCACATGCTTTTGCCAATATGGCACTCAATCTTTTTGGTACCATCTTTTTTGCAGGTGCTGGATACCTTACACTACTACATTTTACAAAATAGGAAACAAACAGTGTTAACACTCAGTATAGAAATAGAAAAACACATTAAAAAACTAGTCAATCCTCTCAAAGAAGAGGATACATTACTTGAGGCATTAAAACAAAAACTTACCAAAAAAGAGCTCAAACTGCTTAAAAGCTGGGCTGAAGAAATGGAGACTTCTGCAATCATAACATCATTAAAATTAAATGAAGCACGCTATAGCGAA
>JALVXW010000084.1 GCA_027038155.1 Sulfurovum sp. | reverse complement strand
TTAAACATCTGTTCAATCTCTACACCCATAGCAAAAGCAGTAAAGGTAATAATAGGAATGGTATCAAACTTTTTATTTTCTCTAATACGTTTGGTCGCCACAATACCGTCCATTACAGGCATACTGATATCCATTAAAATAATATCATACTTTTTTTTCTCCACAAATAATAGGTTAAGTGCCTCTTGACCATTGTTTGCTATCTCTATCTCCATGCCAGATTTTTGTAATACACTCAAAATAATTTTTTGATTAATTAAATTATCTTCAACTATCAATAAGCGTATGCCTCGAAAATAGGTAAAATTATCCAAATCAACATTGCGTGTCTCCTCTATAGGATCCTTGTGCACAAAACTTTTATCCTTGCCCGAAGAAGAGATATCAATATTTTCTTCATGACTACTTTTTTTAAGTCCTATTTTCTGAACAATATCTGCTATTCGCTCCCTATTGCTTGGGGTCTTCATATAACTATCTATAACACCAAACTGCTTATAGCTAAAATCTTTAAATATACTGCTAAAAGCAACAATATAGGTCTCTTTCGTTCTTTTAATAGCTTCCAATGCTCTAACATTTTCATCATTAAAAAAACAACTATCCAATACTAAAACATCAAAATGAGAGAGCTGTATAGACTTTTGACGAATCTCTTCATATGTAACGCTCTTAACTTTTTGATAAAAAAGAGAAAATAGTTTTTCTAGAGCTATGCCTGTTGCCACTTTGTCCGAATAGATTAAAACTTTTTCATCTGATCTGTTTTTACTTATTGTTTTTACTGTATGGACTAAAGCATTTTTATCCACCTCTACAGGAATCTCCAACACAAAGGTATTGCCTGCTGCCAAACTCGAATGAAAATGGATTTTCCCACCTATCGCCAATGTAAGTTTTTTTGCAATATAAAGTCTCAATCCTACATATTCATTCTTCTTATCATCATAACAAAGCTCAAATAGCTTCTCTATCTCATTTTCACTATAAGATTTTCCTGTATCTTTTATCTGAATATCAAGAAACATTTTTTTTGCACTATTTTTTTTGCTTTTAATGCTTAAGCTTACTTTACCTTGTGGTGTTGCTTGAACAGAAAATTCAAGAAGATTATTGATAATACGACTTAAATGATTTGCATCTCCATACAAAGTATCAGAAACCTGTCTGTCAATCATAAAGACAACTTCTGTATCTCTGGCATTAAAATTAGATGCCAAATAGGTAGAAAGGTCATCCAAAAGTGAAGAGAGTGTAAACATTTCATGATATACCTCAACTTGATGAGACTCTATTTTCAATAACTCTCTAAGATTATTGCTTGTATGAAGGATCTCCTCTTCAACCCCCTTGTCTGCTTCAGATTTTACTAAATGCTGTGTTAATTTATAAATATTATCACCCAATTCAGAGAGCAACATTGTTTTATTTTGTTCAATTTTTTGTGCTTTGGATAATTTCTCTTCAAATAGACTATTCTGTTTTTTTAATTTAATTCTAAAATAGAGATAGCCCAAAACCAATAACACAAACAATACAGCAATACCTACAAAAAAACAATACGACTGAGTAAAATCTACCATGGCAATCCTCCCCCTTTACTATAATTATGCAAGAAACTCAGGTGTTGCTAGCTCAATTTTTTTGCCCTTTTGTTCCATAACAACAACTGTAATCATATCACCCTCTTTGTAACGTTCTGCTAAATTATTGACACGCTCCTTGGCAACCTTAGAGATGTGCAACAAAGCATCATAGCCATCAGGCATCTCTACAAAAAGACCAAAATCAACAATACGTTTCACTTTCCCTTCGTAACGCTCCCCTACGATATACTCCATTTGCTTTTTTACTGGAGATGAAGCGATATTTTCTATATGGGCTTTAGCGGCTGCTACCTTCTCTTTGTCTCCACCAGAGAGCTTTACGCCACCTGCGTCACGGTCGAGGTCAATACTCACTTCAAACTTTTCGATAATCTCTCGAATTGTTGCTCCGGCTTTTCCAATAATATCAACAATTTTAGAGGGATGCACCGTAAAACTTTCTGTACTAGGGAGTGCATCGCTACTCTTAATGGTTTTTGCTGCCTCTTCCATAAGGGTCAAAATATGATTTTTGCCTTTAGAGGCTTGCTGTAACGCCTCTTGAAGCACTGCCATATCAATTCCACCAAGTTTAATATCCATCTGTAGTGCAGTAATACCCTTGTGTGTACCTGCTACTTTAAAGTCCATATCACCATCATGATCTTCTAATCCCATAATATCTGTGAGTACTGCATACTTTTTGCCCTCTGTCACAAGCCCCATAGCAATACCAGCAACCAATGCACTCGTCTCTACCTCAGCTGCACGAAGTGCCAATGAACCACCACATATTGTTGCCATCGAAGAGGAGCCATTTGACTCTAAGATTTCTGAAACCAAACGAATAGTGCCATCATAGTCTAATGGAATTGTAGGCTCTATCGCACGTTTGGCAAGATTGCCATGCCCCAATTCACGACGTCCAGGGGCACCTATAAACTTGGCCTCTCCTACAGAGTACCCAGGAAAATTGTAATGCACCATAAACCTCTCATACTGTTGTGTACTTTTAGTAATCAGTTCATAAGACTGTGCATCTTTTTTATCACCCAGTGTAGCCGTAACCAAAGCCTGCGTTTGTCCACGGGTAAAAAGGCACGAACCATGTACAGACGGAAGAATATTTGTCTCTATACTAATGGGTCTTACCTCATCTAATGCTCTACCATCAGCACGTACATTTTTCTCTAGTATCATCGCTCTAACTACTCTTTTTTTATACGCTTCAAGCACTTTAGATACCAACGCTTTATCTCTCTCTTTTCCTTCAGCTTCCAATGCCTCCAAAATAGAACTTCTTACTTTTTTAAGTGCAGTAGAGCGTTCAGATTTTGCCATATGCGAAATAGCATCTTCAACTGCTTTAGCATAATTTTGCTCTATATAGTCATAGAGTACTGCATCTATCTTCTCTTCTGTTAACTCTAACAAGAGTGCCTCTCTTGCACATGGCGCAAACCCTTCTACAAATGCTTTACTCGACACATCAATAGCTTCTGAAGCCATAGCAATCACATCCACCAATGCCTCTTCGGAGAGTTCATTGGCAGACTCTCCCTGTGGTGTTTTACTTGCAATTGTACGCATCTCTATCATTACAACATCTTTGCCTGACCCCACAACAAGCAAATCAAGTTCACTCTTCTCTTGTTGGGTAAGTGTAGGGTTAATCACAAGATTTTCCCCTTCGGTTCCGATACGTACTGCTGCGATAGATGTGGTTACCGGTATATCGGACACAAAGAGTGCTGCATTGGCTGCATGCAGTGCCGCAACCTGCATATCTACATTCTCATCTGCACTCACCACCATCACTGTAATTGTTACAGGATAATGAAAACCTTTAGGAAAAAGTGGTCTTAGTGACCTATCTACAATACGAGATGTTAA
>JALVXW010000083.1 GCA_027038155.1 Sulfurovum sp. | reverse complement strand
CCCCAAATATGCAAGATATTGTCTGCATAAAGGTCTTTTCTAATACGCCCTACATAGGTCTCATCTGTATCGGTTGAGATGATAGGCATAGGGTATTCATTTTTGCTCATATCATCTATGACAACCACATTTTCAAATGCACCTAAAACCTCTCTAGCTCTATCTACATCAACATCTACGCCCTCTTCAAAGGTAATTGTAATAGACTCAGAGTGAGAACGAAGTACTGGTACACGTACACACGTAGCACTTACTGCAAAATTACTATGCATAATTTTATTGGTTTCATTGACCATCTTCATCTCCTCTTTGGTGTAACCATTTTCCTGTGGTACATCAATATGAGGAATGACATTGAGTGCTATCTGATGAGCAAAGGCTTCTACTTTTGCCTCATCTAGCTTAAAGTTAAAAAAAGCCTGCATCTGCATGACCAACTCTTCCATACCTACTTTTCCTGCACCCGATACTGCCTGATAGGTACTCACATCTACTCTTTTGATGCCATAAAGGTCATGAAGAGGCTTAAGCAGTTGCACCATCTGAATTGTGGAGCAGTTAGGGTTGGCAATAATGCCTGTCTCTTCCCACAACTCTATATCTTCAGGGTTTACCTCTGGCACAACCAAAGGCACCTTTGGATCCATACGAAAGTGTGAAGTATTGTCAATAACAACTGCTCCAGACTCTACTGCATACTTTGCAAACTTTGCAGAGATACTTCCTCCTGCTGAAAAAAATGCGATATCAATATTTTTATCTCTAAAGGCATCTTCGGTAAGCTCTTGAATTTTATAGGTTTTGCCTTGGCACGCTATTTCAACTCCAACACTTTTGGCACTTGCAAGCGGCAAGAGATCTCCTATGGGAAAATTCACCTCTTCTAAGACTCTAAAAAGCTCTTCTCCTACGGCACCAGAGGCACCGACTACTGCTACATTATATCTGTTCATCTTCTACTCTAATCCTAATGTTCCATCATTCTGTGTTGCAGTCTCTTCTGCATTTTCACTATTTTCATCTTCTGGTTTTGGCTCTTTTTGACATTTTGCCATAGAGACGACAATATCTTTTTTCTCCACAGTCACTACTTTAACTCCAGAAGTATTACGCCCTGCTTTACGGATTTGCTCCATATCTACACGTATCATCTTACCTACTGAAGTTAAACACATCAAATCTTTGTCATCTTCTACGGCAACTACCCCTACTACATCTCCTGTTTTATTTGTAAGTTTCATAGAGATAACACCTTTACCTGCACGGTTTTGTTCACGGTATTCAGAAGCGGAAGTACGTTTTCCGAGTCCTTTTTCTGAGAGCATCAAGAGTTCATCCTCTTCATTCTCTATGGTAATGGCACCACACACATAGTCATCTTCTATCTTAAACTTAATTGCAGTTACACCACGTGCTACACGCCCTATCTCTCTGGCATCTTCTACTCTAAATCGAATACATAACCCTTTTTTGGTTGCCACAAAGAGCCACTTGGTATCTGGTTTTACAATGCTGGCACTTACAATCTCATCATCCTCATCAAGATTAATCGCTCTTACACCATTGCTTCTAATGTTTGAGTATTCAGAGAGATTGGTACGCTTGACAATACCATTTTTGGTAAAGAATACAAGCCCCTTATCCTCTTCGAAATCAGTCGTAGGAATGATAGCCATAATCTTCTCATCTTTTTGAAGATTAATAAGATTTACCACCGCTTTACCTTTGGCTGTGCGAGAACCTTCAGGAATTCTATAGACTTTGAGCCAGTAGAGCTGTCCACGGTCGGTAACAAACATAAGGGTATCATGTGTATTGGAGGTAAAGAAACTCTCTATAAAGTCATCATCATAGGTCGTCACTGCTGTTTTGCCTTTACCGCCACGATGCTGTTTTTCATAGAGTTTTACAGGTACACGTTTGATGTACCCTCTATGGGTAATCGTTACAACCATAGGCTCATTGGGGATAAGGTCTTCAATATCAATATCATCATAATCATCGACTATCTCTGTACGTCTAGGGGTAGCAAACTTCTCACCTATCTCTACAAGCTCCTGACGGATAATCGCATTAATTTTATCTTCAGATTTCAAAATACCTTCAAGCTCAGCAATCAGTTTAAGCAACCCTGCCAACTCTGTCTCAATTTTCTCTATCTCAAGTCCGGTAAGACGTCTAAGACGCATCTCCAAAATCGCTTTTGCCTGAATTTCAGAAAGCTTAAAGCGAGACATAAGGTTTTCGCGTGCCTCTGTATCATCTGCGGAAGCACGGATAATCTTAATCACCTCATCAATATTATCTACGGCAATTTTCAGCCCCTCTAAAATGTGGGCTCTGGCTCTGGCTTTTTCAAGGTCAAAAATCGTTCTTCTAATCACCACTGTTTTTCTGTGCTTCAAGAAGATATCAAAAAGCTCCATAAGGTTAAATACTTTTGGCTCTTTGTTGTTGATAGCAAGCATAATAATCCCAAAAGTCACCTGCATCTGTGTCTGTTTAAAGAGGTTATTTAGCACTATTTCACTCATCGCATCACGCTTGAGCTCAATCACCACACGCATCCCTTCACGGTCTGACTCATCACGAATCTCAGAGATTCCCTCTATCTGCTTATCGCGTACAAGTTGTGCAATATTCTCAATCAATTTTGCTTTATTGACCTGAAAAGGAAGCTCATCAATAATAATAATCTCTTTTGACTTTATCTCTTCAATATGTGTCTTGGCTCTTACCTTAATGCGTCCACGACCTGTAGTATAGGCATCGGTAATCCCTTTGCGTCCAAAAATCACCCCTCCTGTTGGAAAATCAGGACCTTTCACAACCTTCATCAACTCCTCTACGGTTGCATTTGGATTGTCTATGCGAAGTACCAGTGCCTCTACAAGCTCATCAAGCCTATGGGGTGGAATATTGGTTGCCATACCCACCGCAATACCACTAGAACCATTAAGAAGCAAGTTTGGTACACGTGCAGGAAGTACATCTGGCTCACGCATAGAGTCGTCATAGTTAGGGACAAAATCTACCGTATCTTTATCCAAATCAGAGAGCAACTCTTCTGCTATTTTGGTCATACGTGCTTCGGTATATCTCATCGCCGCAGCATTATCACCATCTATCGAACCAAAGTTACCTTGACCATCTACAAGCGGTGCCTGCATAGAGAAGTCTTGTGCCATACGCACCAAGGCATCATAGACAGAGTTGTCACCATGTGGGTGATACTTACCGATAACATCTCCGACAATACGTGCCGATTTTTTATAGGGTGCCCTGTGCGAAAGGTTAAGGTCCTCCATTGCATAGAGTATTCTTCTATGTACCGGTTTGAGCCCATCACGTGCATCCGGAAGTGCACGCCCCACAATAACTGACATAGAGTAATCAAGATAACTCGATTTCATACTCTCTTCTATCAGTATCTCCTGGGTATTTTGTTCAAATAAATCAGACAAAGTTTTTCCTTTTTATGAA
>JALVXW010000082.1 GCA_027038155.1 Sulfurovum sp. | reverse complement strand
TTTATTCACTGTTTTATTCTTTAAACTATAACAATGATATTTTATTCTGATAATTTTTATCTATCTCATTCGCCCAAGCTATCTCAAAGCCAGCTTTTTTAAACCCAAGTTCAATACCACCTATACCTGCAAACAATCCACCAACTCTCATCATTGTAGCTCCTCTCGTTATATTTTATTTTACCATTATAGCAAGTAATAAGAATTTAAAGTAAAAATCTTTCAAATTGTCATGTTTTTCAAATCCACGGCAACAAAACCTCAACCTGTAACCCCATTGCCGTACTCTCATACCCCTCAACAGACTTGATGTATTTTTTACAAAAACCTTCTACCATACACCCACCTGCCTTACCTCGCCAGAGTCCACTCTCTAAGTAAATCTCTAAATCCTCTTCATCAAAAGAGGCAAAGTGGTAGTGTGTTGCCGAGATATCTGAAAAGGCTAATGTTTTTGAACGGTAATGAAGCGAAGAGACAATAGAAATTGTAGAGCCACTTTGTATCTTTAATATACGTCTGGCATCTTCTACATCTTTGGCTTTACGAAGAATGCTACCATTCGCAGCCGCGATAACCGTATCGGCACACAGCAGAGGCATATCAAGTCCAAACTCGTGTACGGCAGCTTCTAACTTGCCTTTACTTGCGGTATAGACAAACTCTTTGGCGATGGGTGTAGCGATTTGTTCTTCATCGTAGTCCACAAACTTTTGAACAAAGCCCACACCAAAATTATGAAGAAGTAAAGCTCTACTTTCAGAAGAAGAGCATAAACAAATCGTATTCGTTTCCAAATTTAACCCTTTGTAGGGTGGGCATTTATTGAAATGTATGCCTGTGGCACTGCCCACCATGAACGCAGTTCAATATTATTATTGGTGGGTTGGAAAACCCACCCTATAGTCCTCTAAGACTTACACCCATCCAAAGTGCAACTACACCTAGTACGATATTCAGTAGTAAAAGTACATTTGCCATCCACTTCATTCTCACTTTGGCTTCTTTTACTTGACCTTGGTTAAACATTTTCCATGCAGTAGCACGTTTGTAGTACATATAGGTAAAATTCAGTGCCATAATCGTCCAGATGATTTCTTTAGAGACAAATAAAGTCTCAAGCTCACCATGGTGCCCACCCAATGAGATAGCCATAATCAGCCCCGTAGCAAACAAAATAATGATAAAAGGCATCACCAAATTAAACAATCTTCCCACTGTCTGCATGGTAATCCCTAGTCTTTGCTTGGGCTCTAAAATATCTACTATTTTGTCATTAGGAAGCATTTGTGCATCAGTCACTCCCCCACGGGCGATAACGGGATGCACCGCTACACGCATCGCTATCATACCGCCTACCCAGATAATGGCAGAGAGTACATGTAAAAATACCAGTGAATGTCCATAATTTGTGAAAATTTCACTCATTAAAGATTCTCTTCCAAATAAGCCAGTGCTTTTTCTGTTGCTTCACCTATCTTAGAGGCATCTCTTCCACCAGCTTGGGCAAAGTCAGCACGACCTCCCCCTCCACCACCAAGAACAGGTGCTATCTCTTTTATCCAATCTCCTGCTTTAATAGTAGTCTCTTTTGAACCACAGGCTATCATCACCTTGTCACCCTTCTTTTGAAACAACATAATGGCAATGTTGGGGTATCTGTTTTTCGCTTCATCTATGAGCTCTTTAATATCCCCACTCTCTACCTCTTCTACAATGACATTAACTCCTTTAAGCTCTGTTGCACTTAGCTCTTTTTTTGTCGCACTCTGTGCTGTTTGTAGTTCACTTTTAAGTGTTTTTATCTGCTCTTTGAGTTTGGCTATACCTGCGAGTGGATTGACATTTTTGAGTTCACTTTTAACCTCATTGAGCTCATTACGCAGAGTTTTTACTGCCTCTATGGCAGCCTTACCACAAATAGCCTCTATACGTCTTACGCCTGCACTTACGCCTGACTCTTTGGTAATCATAAACAGACCAATTTGTGCTACATTCTTTACATGTGTACCACCACAAAGCTCTATAGAAGCATCACCCATGCTTACCACACGCACCTCATCGCCATACTTCTCTCCAAAGAGTGCCATCGCACCAGAGTTTTTTGCCCCTTCAATACTCATAATCTCTGTTTGGGTAGGAATGGCACGGCTTATCTTGTCATTCACCCATGCTTCTACTTTAGCTACCTCTTCGCTTGTCATTGCCTGAGGATGAGAGAAATCAAAACGCAGACGCTTGTCATCATTGAGTGAACCAGCCTGAGCAATATGCTCACCCAGTATCGCACGCAGTCCTGCATGAAGCAGGTGTGTAGCAGAGTGGTGCTTTTCTATCTCGGCACGACTATTATCTACCACTGCTTCTACCTCATCACCCACAGAGAGTTTTCCTTCTACTTCAGATAAATTCATATCTAAGAATTTTTTAGTATCCAACACATCAATTCTTAATTCCTCATTCCTCATTCTTAATTCCCCACGGTCTCCCACCTGACCTCCAGACTCCGCATAAAAGGGTGTCTTGTCAAGCAGCACCCAACCTCTGCCATCTATCTGCTCTGTCTCTTTAAAATTTTCATCAAGAAGGGCTAACACTTTTGCTTTAGACGTTGTGGTTTCATACCCTACAAATGTGTTGACACCAAACTTCTCTTTAAGTGCTTTAAAGTCACCTGTGGTTGTAGCATCTCCTGTACCTTTCCACCCAGCTTTCGACTGTGCTTTTTGTGCATCCATTTTGGCATTAAAGGCGTCTATATCTAATTTGATACCTTTTTCACGCAACATATCTTCAGTCAAATCAAGAGGAAATCCATAGGTATCATAGAGCTTAAAAGCTACTTCACCGTTAAAGATCTCTTTGGTCTGTCTAAGCTCCTCATGAAAGAGTTTAATCCCTGCTTCAATGGTTGCAAAAAAACGCTCCTCTTCCATCTTCATCGCTGTTTTTATCGCCTCTGCACGTTTGGGTAGATAGTCGTACTGCTCACCCATAGTATCGACCAAGGTATCAACCAATTTATACATAAACGGCTCACGAAGCCCTAGCAAATACCCATGACGAATCGCACGACGCATAATACGTCTAAGCACATACCCACGCCCCTCTTTGTCAAAGTTTACCCCTTGTGCCAAAAGGAATGAACACGAACGTAAATGATCGGCAATAACTCTGTAAGATGCCGAATTGGCTGCCTCATAGTTGTATGGTGTACCCACAAGCTCACCTATCTTCTCCAAAAATGGCATAAAGAGTGAAGAGTGGTAGTTGTTCAACTTACCCTCTTTGATGGCAACCACACGCTCAAGCCCCATACCTGTATCGATACTAGGTTTAGGCAGTGGATGAAGTGCGCCTGCCTCATCACGCTCATACTGCATAAACACAAGGTTCCAAATCTCTAAAAATCTATCTCCCTCACCACCCATTTTGTCTTCTGGAGAGTTAAAGTGCTCTTCGCCTTGATCATAAAAGATTTCAGAACATG
>JALVXW010000081.1 GCA_027038155.1 Sulfurovum sp. | reverse complement strand
TGCAAAATCATAGCAAAATATGCTCATGGGACACACACTTTTTAACTTTTAAGAGTCAACAAAGCCCTAAAATACGGGGTTTTAGGTTTTTTGGATGTGGAATTTTTTTGGGAATGAGAAAGTCAGGGGATGTTATCATAGGGTGGGTCACACCCACCAATGAAGAAATTTACAAACAATCACAAGTTTACCGAAAGGTCTAATTATGCTTGTTAGATTTTAACTCTTTCTTGCCACTCTTGTGGTTCTCTTTTTGTATGCAACACGGCTAAAATAATAATAGTATCTTCTCTTATAACAAAAAAAATACCATATGGAAATCTACGAAGTAATTTTCTTTTTACTGATTTATAAATATCTTGGTAAAGTTTAGAGGTTCTTGTTATCTTGACATATGACTCTTCAAGTGTCAGTAAAAAATATTCACCTAATCCTATACGTTGAGACTCATACCAATCATACGCAGTTTTTTATATCCTCATAAACTTCTGGTTTAAATTTTAGTTCGTACATTTAAACTCTAAGTTTACTTTTTATTTCATCCCATGACATAAGATTATTAGGGTTTTCTTCTAATGATGCAAGTCTAGTATCTAGGAGTTCTTTTTCATAGTCAGAGAGACTTAAATTCTCTTGCTCTTTAGCAATAGAATCCCAAATCTCTTCTACAAGGAGTATACGTTCTGTAATATCTAATTGTTTTATTTCATCTATTGACATCATACTATCCTTTTGGTTTTTAGTTATTATAACATAAACGCACAGGTAGCTTCATAAACAAAAAATATCCCAAATCTTGAAATAGAATTCTTTGAATTTGCTTTACGCCCGTATTTGTGGGGTTTGTGTAAAATATGAGTCACACCCTTAGGTTCGGCGATAATTTTATGCGAAGTCCACGAATGCGATGATGATGCAAAGTCATGAATTTCTATTTCGATATTTGGGAATATCGCAGTGGTTAAATATGATAAAGATTTGATAGATGAAGATGAAGTGAGAGGGATGTTGAGTTAAAATCTCACCACCGATAGTTACTGCTATCGGTGGTGCTAGATTAATGTTTAAACAAATGCATAAAGTAATACACTGCTAATAACAAATAACCTATAAACGCTGTGAGATTTTCGATGTTCATAGGCAACACCTTTCAAAGTCCATCCCACCATCTTCCCTAAAATTACGCCAAAAAAAAAGCCCTGCATCTCAATAAAGAGATACAAGGCTTACGGTCTTCACGCTAGCAGTAACTAGCTTAGGAAGTTACCAATGTAATCGCTCTCACAGCATTTACATCTGCATTATATGTAATATTTGCTGAAACTAAAATTAAGTAGAAAATATAACTCAAGGGTGGGATTGCTATCCTACCAATAAGAAAACCTGCATACAATCACAGGTTCGCCGAAAGGCTAGTAATCAAGATATAAATTTTACTTTCCTGCTTTTTTAGCCTCATGTTTACATTTTTCAACTTGACCTTGCACTTAAACTGGGTATTAAATCTGTTGCTTTTTACTCTAACTGTGAAAACTTACGTTATGGGAAACATTTTAACTTGGAGCATGTGTATAAATTAGCTAAGGCTTTAGATGTAGAATTGTGTGAGCTATTTAAATAAGGACACCCACCAATAGTTGTTGCTATTGGTGGTGCAGGTTAATGTTTAAACAATTGTATCAAATAATACACAGCTAAAAACAGATAACCTAGCAATGCAATGAGAGAATGCGTGTCCATAATTGGCTCCTTTCATAGAACCATCCCGCCATCTACCCTAAAATCACACCAAAAAAAAAGCCCTGTATCTCAAAAGTGAGATACAAGGCTTTTAAAGGGTTCCAAACATTAGCAACAACTAACTAAGAACCAATTACGTAACGCTCTCATTGCATTTACGTTTAGAGTATAATACATAACACCTTAAAAAATTATTAGTCTCTCACCCAAACAACCCACCACTCTTCCTATCCACATACCCCATCTGTTTATACCCTCGCAACCTCTTAGAAAAACTAGATTTCAACATAGGCACTTGCATATCTACAAAATCTATGGCTAAACACTTCTGCCCTCGCCTACCAATACGCCCTAAATACTGAACCATCCTACCTACATAAGAAATAGGCATTGTAAACATAACAGTATCAAGATGTGGAAAATCAATGCCCTCTCCTACATAGGCACTAGTAGACAAAATAATATTGTAATTTTCTACCTCTGCCAAGGCTTCTCTTTGAACCTTATGACTTAAACCACCATGAAGCAATAAAGACTTTATACCCTTTGCATCCAAATAATGATAGAGCATATGGAGATGCTCTATGCGTTCACTCAAAATCAATATCTTACGATGCTTTAGATTTACTACTTCTGATACAATCAGTCTATTACGTATTTCATCTTCTACTATCTCATTGAGTATTGACACAAAACTATCTTGAAAAGTATCAAAAGAGGTCTCAATGGTCTTAAATTCATGTTTTTGAGTATTTGTAGATTTCTTTTCATACACTATCTCTCCACACTGCATAAACATAATGGGATGCATTCCATCTTTTCTTTTCGGTGTTGCACTTAATCCCAATACATATTTACCCTTAAATCTCTTCAATGGTACTTCAAAAGATACAGCAGGAATATGGTGCACCTCATCAACAATAATCTGACTGTAGTTTTCTATAAGTTCAGGTCTATTTTTTAGTGATTGAAGTGTTGCGATATCTATATGCGATGTGATTCTTTTTTTACCTTTACCTAACTGCCCCAAACTTTTTACATCTATATCAAAATATTCACTTAACCGATGTACCCATTGTTCTAGTAACATTGTTTTATTTACCAAGATAAGCGTATTGACTGCTCTTTTAGATATCACAGCTGAAGCAATAGCCGTTTTACCAAACCCAGGTGGTGCGATGAATAATCCATAATCTTTTTCAAGTATATCTTTATATGCCTTCTTTTGTTCTTCTCTGAGCGTCAGTTGGAACTTGGGTTTTTTTATTTTTTGAACCTTTCTTTTATCTTCTAAAGTCATATTTGTACCATTGGTCTGAAAATAGGCTTGAATTTTATTAGTTAATCCTCTTGGCACAATAATGTACTTTTCATTTTCTTCATATAAAGAGACTACTCTAGGTGTTTTATAAGTAGACTTTCTCAAGCTTTGCAATACATAAAATTCTGGATTTGAAAAAGATGCAAAACGTTGTAGTGCATTACAAAGTGCTTTACTTAAGCCTAGTTTTTCTATGTATAAAGCATCATATAATACACTCTTAACAGATTTTGGAAACACTATAGGTACTTCTAATTTTGCTTCCCATGGCATCAAAGTTTCTTGATTTGTATCTCTTACGATATAGGTTTTCAATAATGAAGTTAAAATGTTTTTTGATATTTTCTGTACATTTAATAACGTATGCCATTGGTCTGCAAATGGCTGTAATGTTTCACTATCGACAAACACTGTTTTGCCTTCTCTCCTCGAAC
>JALVXW010000080.1 GCA_027038155.1 Sulfurovum sp. | reverse complement strand
CTTCTTTCATTGCTTTCCTAAGTAATGGTGCCAAGGCAGATTTACCATAGGCTACCCCTTCAAAGAGTTTTGGAGAGTAGTAGCCCATACCACTGAAAGTATATTGTTTCTCATCTATCACAAGATTGCCCTCTAAAGCAAAATCGCCTTTAGGATTGTGCTTAGGATTTGGTACCAAAATCAAGTGAGCCAATACCCCCTCTGCCAAATCTCTGTTCTTTTGAAAATTGTAGTCGGTAAAAATATCTCCATTTACCACAAGAAAAGTCTCATTACCCAGTAGAGGCAAAGCCTTCACTATTCCCCCAGCACTCTCCAATCCACCCTCTTCCTGCTCATCAGAGTATGCTATCTTTACCCCCCACCTAGAGCCATCACCCAAAAGCTCAGGAATTTGGTAGCCTAAATGTGCGATATTGACAACAATCTCCCTAAAGCCTTGATGTGCCAACTTCTCTATGTGCCACACAATAAGCGGTATGCCTCCTGCTTTAAGTAGTGGTTTGGGGGTTATATCGGTTAGAGGTCTCATACGTGAGCCAAGCCCCGCTGCAAGTATCATAGCTTTCATAGTAAATATCCTTCCGATAATAAATAATCCGTGCGATGGCAATCGCACCCTACGCAGTTTTTAATAGTGTAGCAAGTCCAGACAATTCTGGATACTTCGATGCCGCATCAACCACATACTTCAAAGTCAAAGGAATATCCTTCAAGTACCCACTCTTCCCATCACGAAGATGCAATCTGGCAAAAATCCCAAGTACCTTAATGTGTCGCTGTAACCCCATAAAATCAAACCATTTGATAAATGTTGTATCATCTGCATCCAATCCCGCAGCATCACGATAATATAAAGCAAGTTTTACTACTTCTTCTTTGTCCCACTCAATATAACAATCTTTCAACAGTGAAACCAGATCATAGGTAACTGCCCCTGCTCTGGCATCCTGAAAATCTATAATACCAACTTCATCTTTAGGAGTCAACATAATATTGCGAGCGTGGTAGTCACGATGCACAAAAACTCCCTGTGGTTGCTCAAGGACAACGTTGGCTATGTTTTCCAGTGCCATACATATAGTGTTTTTATCATCATCTGCAAGTGTCATATTGAGATACTTTTCCAAATACCACTCCTGCATCAAATCCATCTCAAAGTGTAAAAATTCTTTGTCATAAAGAGGCAACCCTTTTGTGTCAGAGTGTTGTATTTTGATGATTTCATCTATCGCTTGTTTATACAACTTTTGATAATTTTCTTCATTTAAAACATCCAAATAATGGGTGTTTCCAAAATCTTCAAGGATCAGATATCCTAATTTTATATTTTTTACTATTATGCGTGGTACACGCACATGTACGTCACTTAATCGCTTATTCATCTCTACAAAAGACGGTAGGCTCTCTTTTGCAAGAGAGGAGTCCATGACGATGTAGGTTTCACTGTAGGGTGGGCACTCTTTCCCACCAAAATTCAATACAGGTTTGTGGTGGGCAAGAGTGCCCACCCTACTTAATCGGTAGTAGCTTCTAAAGCTTGCATCAGCTGAGGCAACTGTGATGCTCCAATCACCCCAACCTATACTCTCTAACCACTGTTGGATACTATGCATAAATAGCCCCTAAAACAGTATTATCCTTTGCTCCAGTGACATCTTTTAAATTCACCTCTTCCTTATGCACACGTTTGTACGCCAACCATGCAAAGGTCATCGCCTCTATCTCGTCTGCATTTTGGGCTATAGCTACCTCTACATTAGGCATAAGTGCCTTGATGCGTTCTACCAAAAAGCTGTTTTTTGCCCCTCCACCACATAAAATAACCACATCTCTATTGAAATGTAATACTTCGTTGCTTATGCTAAGTGCTGTGAGTTCCAACAGTGTTCTTTGTACATCTTCATTTCGTCGTAGGGGTAAACCCATGTGTTTACCCTTTGCTTCATCCATATTGGGTGAACACATGGGTTCACCCCTACGCAGCATATTATCCAACCAAGCCTCATTAAACTTCTCGCGCCCCGTACTCTTTGGGTAAGGTTGCAAAAAATACTCATCTGCCATCATCGCATCCAAAAGGGCATAGTCCACCTCTCCAGACCTCGCCCACTCTCCATCTTTATCATATTTTACATTTTGATGCTTCTGTATCCACAGATCCAAAAGTACATTCCCACAACCAGTGTCATACCCTATCAACTTTTCACCCAGTACTGTGATATTTGCCATTCCACCGATATTCACAATAGATACCGAAGCATTAATATTACCAAATATAAACGCATGAAAAGCAGGTGCAAAAGGTGCACCTTGCCCACCTAAAGCCACATCTTTACCTCTAAAGTCTGCTACCACAGGTATGCCTGTTTTAGCTGTAATGATATTTGCATCACCCAGCTGCATAGAGAAAGGGTACACTCCATAAGGCTTATGCCAAAGTGTCTGCCCGTGTGAACCAATAGCTGTAATGGTAGAGGTTTCTATGTTTTCTTGCTCAAGTAGTGCCACCACTGCTTGAGCAAACAACAACCCCAAACGATGCTCTAGCTGCCCTACTTTTTCCAAAGTGGTTTTACCTGCTATCATAGAGAAGATGTCATCTTTAAGCTCTTGTGACATAGGGTATTCAAGCGAATGTATAAGTGTACAACTCTCCGAGTCTATCTCGCAAAGTACCACATCTACACCATCAAGTGAGGTACCTGACATGATGCCGATGTATTTTTCTTTAGGCATCTGCTTTCTCTTTCCCTATCATCATCACCCCAAACGCCACAACCGTCCCACTAAGTATCTGCCAAGCAAAACCGAGTTTTAATTCTAGCATAGAACCCAAGATATAAGGTTGTAGTAACAACACTGTCATAAACCCACCCAAGAGTGCCAGCGGTACAGTCGTAGCACTGCCACGTTTTGTGAAGATGGCTGCTCCAAATACCCCAAGTAATCCTGTGTAGGCAAATGCCATGACACCCAATGCAAAACTAAGCAGTGGAAGCTCTGTATAGCGTTGCCAGTAGTAGCTTAGCATCGCCATAGCTGAGAGTGCTACGGCAAAGAGAAGCACTGCCATACGCCCCGCTTTGACAAAGTGCATCTCATCGCTTACCCCTTGTTTCTCTCTCCATGGTCGGTAGAGGTCTTGTATGGCTACAGAACTCATGGCTCCCAATACTGAATTAGAAGACGAGAGTGCAGCAGCCACTGCCCCAACCGTCACCAGTCCACGCATGCCCTCTGGCATCTCATGGAGAATGTAGTACATGAAAATGGTGATTTTTTCTCCGTCAAACTTCTGCACTACGTCCGTATGGAGGTGAGAGAGTTCTGGGTGTTGGTAAAAGAGGTAGAGCAACAAGCCGATAAACAAAAAGAGTATCGCTACTGGTATAGTCATATAGATACTCATCATGAGTGACTTTTGTGCCTCTTTTGCATTTTTACATGTTAATGCACGTTGCGTCATGTCTTGGTCTAGTCCATACGCTGCGATGTTAAGCA
>JALVXW010000079.1 GCA_027038155.1 Sulfurovum sp. | reverse complement strand
TTCAGCTCCTTATCATCAAGTTCTTTTTTACTAATAGTATATCCTGTATGCTTCTGCACTGCTGACAAAATTTTTGTGGTATTTGTCTCTCTCGCATCAATATCCAATGTATACATTTTCTCAACAACATCAAGCTTGTTTGCTTTTTGTGCCTCATGCATTACACGCGTCAACACTCCAGAGACAGGGTGGATACGTAGTAGCGGAAGATGATAATAGTACAGAGCAATCTTTGAAGGGTTCTCTTTGGCCGCCTTCATAATACCAGGTACAATATCACGACAGAAAGGACACATAGGATCAGAGAAGACAAGAAGCTTATGTGCAGCATTTTTGTTACCAAACAGCAAGTGTGCATCATTGTAAAGTGAATTAGGTACTTTTGGTTTAATGGTATTTCTATAATCTTCGCCTGTTTTTAAATTGACTAAACTACTTGTAATTAAGCCATCTTTCACAAACATAATCTCAGGAGCATGAATAGGCTTTTTTTGATACTCTAAATCTATCATTGTTAATAAAACATTCCATCCAGGTAGCTCTTTTAGATGCTTGGACTCTATAATTGTCAGACCTTTAATCTCTACTTGTGGATTTCTCACAACAGAAGTTCTTATATATTTTACCAAATCTTTTACATCTGGCTGTTTCTGTTTTACCATAGGTTCTACTATATTATTTTCCGGTTTTTTGGTATCTGCTTGTATAGTTGTATTAAATGCTACGGTCGCTACGACTGTGCTCATCAATAATTTCGACATCAATGACATTATCATCTCCTTGTGGGTTTAAATGGGTATTTTTTTGTTCGGGTGTTATTTTAGCAACAAATTGTAAATAAAGCGAATAGACAAAAGCCACAACGCCTAAAAAGTCACTTAACACACCAGGTATTATCAATAATACTGCTGCTGCGAGGTAAGACATACTGGCATTTTGAAATTTTTTCATATCCAGCTTGCCCTCTCTTAGGGCAGTCATATTGCCCAGCATTGTCTGAGAAGATTTTTGCAAGAGCATCATACCTATCATAAAACTAAGCATAATCCACATCACTGAACCCAAAAATCCTATCTGCTCACCTACTTTCAAAGACAAAAAAAGCTCCAAGAGCATAAAAGGGATGAGTAAAACTATCATTATACCTCTTTTAGATATTGGTAAACTGCACCTGCAAGTGCATCATAATTGGCAAAGAGATTGATTGTCTCTGGATCAAAATGAAACTCTTTTTTCTCCATTGTTTTTCTATCAATAAGCTCTATTTTGCCTTCATCTACTCCCTTGCCTATCACCAAAGCATACGGAATACCCAAAAGTTCAAAATCTTTCATTTTAGAACCAAAACGCTCTTTGGTTCTGTCATCCAGCAATACATCTATATGACGCACCGTACCCAGTTTACGGTAGAGGTTTTCACCCAAAGTTAGCTGTGCTTCGTTTTTGGTATTGGCTATAATAATTTCCAGTTCAAATGGGGCAGACTCTTTTGTCCAGGTACACCCTTTGTCATCATGGTTTTGCTCTATAATCCCTGCAAGCAGACGGCTCACTCCAATTCCATAAGTTCCCATCACCATCGGTACAGATTTGCCATTTTCATCCAAAAAGTTTGCCCCTAGTGGTTCAGAGTATTTTGTACCCAACTGAAAAATATGCCCCGCTTCAATCCCTTTTGTAAGACGCAATGGTGCTCCACATTGACAAAGATCACCCTCTTTTGTCTCTTGGGCTACCTCCACATTGGCTCCATAGTCACAAGCATCACACACAACAATATCATCCTCTCCAGAGTCTGCAAGTATCATAAACTCTTTTGAACCATCTCCACCTATCTGCCCAGAGTCTGCTTGAACGACCCTAAAATCAAGTCCTAGACGTGTAAATATTTTTTTATACGTCTCCTCCATTTGTGCAAACTCTCTTTGCATATCTTCAAAACTTATATGAAAACTATAGCCATCTTTCATCAAAAACTCACGCCCACGCATCAATCCAAAACGAGGACGTATCTCATCACGAAATTTTAAATTGATCTGATAGAGATTCAGTGGGAGTTGTTTGTAGGATTTTACTGTCTGACGCACAAGGTTTACCATAGCCTCTTCATTGGTAGGACTTAGTACATAGTCATTCTCTTTACGGTCTTTAAAACGCAAAAGTTCTTTGCCATACTCTCCTGCACGTCCACTCTCTTCCCAAAGAGATGTAGGTGTCACAAACGAAAGTGCTACCTCTTGACACCCTGCATTGTCTAGTTCCTCTTTTACCACAGCCCTTACTCTATCAAGTACTTTTTTGCCCAATGGCAAAAGATTATAGAGTCCAGAATCGCCTACAGACTGTATAAAGCCTCCGCGAATAAGATAGATATGGCTAGCCAATGTGGCATCATTGGGCACCTCTTTGCTTGTTGGTACGAGTAATTTTGAGTATCTCACGTATTATATCCTTTGGTATGATGATCTGATTTGTACTGCTTAAAGTCTATATGTTCAGTATCAATATTAAACATACGTTTAACAGCTTCTATGCAGTTGGCATTTTTCTTTTGGGTAGAAGATTTACGTAAATTTTGTGTAGGATCATGCAAAAACCGCTTAAACATCTGTTCTGCCATTTTACGCATATTGGCTTCATACTCTACGGGCACAAAACCTTTTTTGAGTGCACGCTGCATCTCTGCATCAATCGCTTTGGAGACATCTTCTCTCATCTGTTTAATCACAGGCTCAATAGAGAGTGCCCTAAGCCATGCATAAAACTCTTCTCTATATTTTTCAACAATCTCTGCTGCTCTAACTGCCTGCTCTTCACGCATGGCATGGTTACTCTGAGAGATAGCCTTTAGGTCATCTATACGGAAAATCTGTAGCTTTTCCAACTCTATCTCTTCTATATCTCTAGGGATTGCCATATCAAACCAGAGTCTATTGAGAGATTTATTCTCTATCATCTCTTCTGTAACAACCACATCTTTAGATGAGGTTGCCGAAAAAAGCAGACGATAGCGGTTGATATATTTTTTCAAATGTACTACACTGTCAGCTTTGACATTTTCGCCCAGTGCTTCTGCGACGGAAGTTACTCTCTCTAAATCACGTCCGAGTATCACTACATCACAACCTGCACGCAAAAGATGCTTTGCAGCCAGCACGCCCATCTCTCCAGCACCCAGTACCACACCAGTCATACCCCCCATATTGTCACCCAATATCGCATGTGCCTGTGCCACTGCTACTGAGGCGATAGAGATAGGATTTTGGGAAATATTGGTGGCATTACGCACCTCAGCTGCACACTTCACCGCATAGGAGAGCAGACGATTAAGCTTACGTCCTGCTGTACCATTTTTATGAGAGACCATAAAGGCATCTTTTACCTGCCCTGTAATTTGGGACTCCCCTACCACCAAAGACTCCAAAGAAGAGACCACAGAAAAGATATGTTGTACTGCCTCTTCATCATCATAGCGTTCAGCACTACTTTTAAGTGTATAAAAATCCA
>JALVXW010000078.1 GCA_027038155.1 Sulfurovum sp. | reverse complement strand
GGTTTAGGTGTAGAGCGTTTTGCGATGTTGATGCATAAGATACCAGACTTAAGAAGTCTGTTTGAGGGAGATATAAGACTATTGGAGCAGTTTAGATGAGAGTTACAAGATCTTGGTTACAGGAATTTATAGACTTAAGTAATGTCTCTAACGAGAAGCTCTATGAGACGTTTAACAGCATTGGACTTGAAGTAGATAGTCTTAATGAGATCACTATACCTCAAAAAGTTGTAGTAGGGAAGATACTTAGTTGTGAAAAACACCCTGATGCAGATAAACTCAATGTGTGTCAGATAGATGTAGGAAGTGGCATAAGACAAATTGTCTGTGGTGCTGCCAATGTCGTAAATGCAGAGTATGTTGCCGTAGCGACTATTGGTGCAGTGCTTCCAGGGAACTTTGAGATTAAACATGCCAAACTTCGTGGTGTTGAGTCTGAGGGGATGGTGTGTGCCTCATCTGAACTTGGACTCCCAGATATGGGTAAAGGGATTATGATACTTGATGAGAGTATCGGCAAGCTTGAAGTAGGACGTGAGTTTGGTAGTTATGAGAGAGTAGCGGACAGTATGATTGAGTTGGAACTGACTGCTAATCGTGGGGATTGCCTGAGTGTGTATGGTGTGGCTAGAGACCTCTCTTCTGCACTGGATATTGAGATGAAACCTTTTGAGTACAAACAAGAGGAGAAGATGAAGCTTGGTATCGCAAGAGCTGCTGAGATTCATACTGAGGGAGAGATGGATGCTGACTTGTGCTATAAGCTTGCAACTGTTGAGGGTATAAGTGGTAGTTTTCTTGTTGATTTGCGTTTAGCGATGGTGGGTGTGGAAGTGAAGGATAAATTGGCTTCTTTATTTGCTTATGCCACACATGCAACAGGTGTGATTTTGCGTGGGTATGACAGCCATTGTTTTCATAATGAAGAGGGTAAAGTTGTTGTCTCCCCGCGAGCCAAAGCCAAAGGTATTACTGAAATCGTTGCCAATGGTAAAGTATGTTCTGTCGTAGCGGTAAATCAAACAGAAGAGAGTATTGCTACAGATGAGACAAAAGAGCTACTTATAGAAGCGAGTTATGTAAACCCAGATACTTTGGTTGAAGCAGTATCAACAGCTAAACTAAAAACAGATGATTTGTATTATAAAACTTCACGCGGTTCTAACCCTCAACTCGCATTTGGGCTCGCTATGTTTGCCTCTTTGATGGATACCTATGCAGATATTTCATGTTATGAAGGTTCTTTAGATGTCCATGTTGAGAGAGAGCGTGCAACGGTGCTTGTAGATGCAAAAGAGATATCTTCTATCATTGGTATGGATATTGAGCTCTCTCGTATTGTGACTATTTTACAAAAACTTGGATTTGAAATCTCTAAGATGGCAGAAGATGCAGTGGTGGTAATTGTGCCACTCTTTAGACACGATATTAAACATATTCAGGATGTGGCTGAAGAGATTGTACGTATTGTGGGGATCAATAACATTGAGGCTAAACCGTTGGTTTTTGCTGAAAAGGCAAGACTCAATACGGTAACAACACGCTTTTGGGCAAAAAGAGCATTGAAAAACCATGCAGTGGGTGCAGGATATTATGAGAATCTCTCTTATGTCTTTTCAGACAAAGCACTTTTAAAGAAGTATGGCTTCTCTGTAACAGAAGAGGCACTGGCGTTGGCTAACCCTATAGCAGAAGAGCTTAATACCTTACGAAGTACAATATTGATTAATCTACTCAATGCAGTGAAACGTAATGTGAGTTATACAAAGAAGTCTATACCACTTTTTGAGATAGGTGCTGTGTTTGGCCCCAAACGTGAGCAGTATGAAGTGATTTCCTTTGTATTTTCAGGGCAGTGCGAAGGTGAAAATGTACAAAATGCAGGAAAACCTGAGATGATAGATTTTGCTACATTTACACAAAAAGTAGGTGCGGTTATTGGTGCATTTGAGCTTGAACCTTGTAGCTATGAGAATGGACTTTTGCACCCTTATCAATCAGCCAATGTGCTTGTAGATGGTAAGGTGTGTGGATTTATCTCTAAGCTTCACCCTACTGTGCAGGAGGCGTATGGGATTCCTGTGACATTTATCGCAGAGATTGATTTTGATGCGGTGCTGCCTAAACATATGAACGCAACTCCTATTTCTAAATTTCAAGGTGTCTATAAAGACCTCTCTGTAGTGATAGATAAATCTATGGGGTATTATGAAGTGGCACAAGTACTTCATGGACTTGAACTAAAGATGCTTAAAGATATCTATCCTGTAGATATTTATGAAGATGAGGCACTAGGAGATAAAAAATCTTTAACGGTACGTTTTTTTATTCAATCGATGGAAAAAACACTTGAAGATGTAGATATTGAGTCTGTAATGGCTAAGATAATGTCGGCATTGGAATCTAAGTGTAACGCAACACTAAGGTAGTATGATGAAAATACAACTCGCATCTAGTTATGGATTTTGTTTTGGT
The DNA here is from genome assembly GCA_027038155.1 of Sulfurovum sp. Classification (GTDB taxonomy): domain Bacteria; phylum Campylobacterota; class Campylobacteria; order Campylobacterales; family Sulfurovaceae; genus Sulfurovum. The sequence goes on along the minus strand of JALVXW010000078.1, from coordinate 1,033 downwards.
GTCAAACGTGCTATTGAGATAGCCCAAGAGCATAGAGGCTCTAAGACTTACGGACCACTCATTCATAATAAAGATGAGATTAATCGTCTCAAAGAGGGGTTCGATATAGGGCTTGCCGAGAAGTTTGAAGATGTCAGTGCAGAGGATTCTGTGGTTATTCGTACCCATGGTATCCCTAAAAATGAACTTGCCAAACTAAAAGACCAAGAGAACAAAATTATTGATGCAACCTGCCCTTACGTGACGACACCACAAAATATAGTAGCCAAGATGAGTAAAGAGGGGTATAGTATTGTTATCTTTGGTGATGCCAATCATCCTGAAATTAAAGGGGTGGTAAGTTATGCAACCTATCCTGATGATGCTTTTATTGTTTTGGAACCAAAAGAGTTAGAAGAGCTTCCTTTGCGTGGTAAAGTAGCTGTGGTCTCCCAAACAACAAAAAAACCAGAAGATTTTGCCAAGATTGTGAATGCATTAATGCTTACGCGTAAAGAGATACGTGTTTTTAATACCATCTGTAATGCCACATTTGAAAACCAAGATGCCGCTGCAGAGTTGGCTAAAGAGGCAGATGTGATGATAGTTATTGGAGGAAAGCACTCTTCCAATACCAAGCAACTACACAGTATATGTAAGCGTGATTGTGAGGATAGCTATCTGATTGAGAATGAAAAAGAGTTACAGTCTGAATGGTTTGACAATAAAGCACTTTGTGGTATCTCCGCAGGTGCTTCGACGCCTGATTGGATTGTGCAGAATGTGATTGATAGAATTCAAGAGATTAAAAAAGTAGAAACACTCTCATGAATAGCCTTACACTCAAACCTATATCTAAAATAGATGGAGAAGTAAATCTTCCTGGTTCCAAAAGTCTTTCCAACAGGGCACTTTTGCTTGCTGCTTTGGCAGAGGGCACTACCAAAATAACCAATCTTCTACAGAGTGATGATACACGACATATGCTCAATGCTTTAAAACAATTGGGCATAGAGTATAGACTCTCTCAAGATAAAACCGAGTGCATCGTAGT
>JALVXW010000077.1 GCA_027038155.1 Sulfurovum sp. | reverse complement strand
CGTATGGGGCTAGATGATTGTCTCATGCTCAAAGACACACACCTTAAAACCATCGATGACCTAGATGCTTTTATGAAAGAGGTACGTCAAAAGATACCCTTTACCTCAAAAGTGGAGATAGAGTGTGAGAGTTTGGAGATGGTCAAACGAGCGATGCACGCAGGTGCAGACATCGTGATGTGTGATAATATGAGTCTTGAAGAGACCAAAGCGGTGGTAGCCTATAGAGACAAAAACTATCCGCACATCTTACTGGAAGCCTCAGGCAATGTGACATTAGATACCATTGAAGCCATCGCAAAGACAGGGATAGATGCCATTAGTTCAGGCTCTATCATTCATCAGGCAAATTGGATTGATTTGTCTATGAGAGTAGAGTAGTATGATATCTATGCAGGAACAACAAAAAGCAATTGATGCCATAAAACAGGCTAAGACAATAACCATCTTGTCGCACCTCAATCCTGATGCAGATGCATTGGGGACAGCGTTAGGCATCTATGCAATGTTGCATCAAGACAAAACAAAGCGTGTGGAGGTGGTAAATGCCTCTACCGTCTTACCTCTGGAGTTAGACTTTCTTCCACACTATAAAAAGATTAAACAGCGTATGGAGTACAAAGAGAGTCTAGTTATCGCTTGTGATTGTGGCAGTATTGATAGGTTGGGTTTTGCATTAGACAAAAGAGAGATACTCAACATTGATCACCATGCAAGCAACACAGCGTATGGAAGTATCAATATTATATCCCCTACCTACGCCTCCTCTTCGCAAGTAGCGTATGATTTGTTGAAAGAAGATTTTTCTATAGATGCAGATGTGGCGACTTGTTTCTACACTGCACTACTTTCAGATACAAGGTATTTTACTGCAAACTCTGTCAATAAAGAGGTTTTTTCTGTAGCCATGCAACTGTTAGAAAAAGGGGCAAACCCTAAAGAAGTTGCATACAATCTCACCCAAAGACGCTCTTTGGCATCTTTTCGTATTTTGGAAAAGGCATTGCACTCTTTGTCTTTAACACATGACGCAAAAGTTGCTGCACTCTTTGTTACCAAAGAAGATATCGCCTCTACAGGGGCGACTATGCCAGATATGGAGGGCATTGTAGATTATGCACGTTCGTTGGTAACAGTAGAGATTGCACTCTTTATGATGGAGGCAGATGAGGGCATACGTGTCTCACTGCGTAGTAAGCAGCTGGATATCTCTTCGGTTGCAGCCCATTTTGGCGGAGGTGGGCATCGTGTTGCTGCAGGGTTTACCCTCAAACAGACTACGATGCAAAAAGCGATAGATAAGGTTTTAACAACAATAGATAGGATAATAAAATGAAACGTAGAAGAAGTGGTAAAAAGAGTCTGGTAGGGGTGTTACTGTTTATGGTTATGGTTATGGTAGGTGTAGCCTATCTATATACAGCACCAGAGTTTGAGAGAGAGACACCAAGTATCAAGAGCCCAACAGATCTATTTTGGAATCGTAAAGAGCCATTAAAAGTGACACTCTCAGACAATAGAGCATTAAAGAGCTATCAGCTCATATTGAGTGATGGGCAAAAAAGTATTATTGTAGGCAAGGGTACTTTTGAGGGAGATGCCAAAGAGAAAAGCCTGTTGGTTACCTACCCCAAAAGCAGAGTGCTTGATGCCAAAGCAAAACATCTTACCTTAACGGTTTTGGTAACCGATAAGAGTCTATGGCACTTTGCTCAGGGCAACAGTGCACAAAAGAGCATAGAGATAGAGGTGGACAATACACGTCCCAATGTTAATGTTTTGTCTCACTCCTACAGTATCACACAAGGGGGTGCTGCACTGGTTGTGTTTCAGGCAAAAGATGAACATCTAGATGACCTCTATATAGAGGCGGCAGGCAACCGTTTTAAGGCACAACCCTATCAAAAAGAGGGCTATTATGCCGCACTGATTGCATGGCCTTTTGATAAAAAGGAGTTTAAAGCAAAAATTGTTGCGACAGATGTTGCCAAAAACAGACGCAGTGTTGAAGTACCCTTTTATCTCAAGCACCACAAATACCCTGTTTCATGGATAGAGGCAAAAGATAAATTTATAGAAGGCAAAATTACAGATTTGGCATCCTCTGACCCAGACTATGCCAGTATAGAAGGTAAATTAGACAAATTAAGAGCCATTAATGAAACCATGCGTCTTAAAAATGAAGCATTGATTCATAAGCTTTCCAAAAATATCTCTTCAGATAGATTGAAGTCGTGGAAGATTAATGCTTTTTACCCACTGAAAAACAGCAAACGTGTAGCCAGTTTTGGGGCATCACGTCACTACTATTATAAAAATAAACACAAAGAGGTCTCACACTCCTACCACGTAGGGTACGATTTGGCAAGTACCAAAATGGCGACCATCAAAACATCCAATGCAGGCAAAGTAGTCTATGCTGGAGAGAATGGTATCTACGGGAATATGCCTATGATAGACCATGGTTTGGGACTCTATACACTCTATGGACACTGTTCAGAACTACTTGTGAAACAAGGAGATGAGGTCAAAGCCAATCAAGCCATAGCAAAAACAGGCACATCAGGGTTGGCACTAGGAGATCACTTGCACTTTGGTATTCTTGTGCAGGGCATAGAAGTAAGACCTGTAGAGTGGTTTGATAGAGGCTGGATACGTAAAAATATAGACAATATTTTTAAACAGGCAGATAAAATTATCAAAGAGTAAGTAGTGTTTCATTTGGTAATATATATAGTAAGATATTAAAATAATATTTATTCATATAGGTTAGATACTCTTTTTATGATAAAATAAAAGTAGAGACTTTTGAGAATGCGGTTTTTAATCTAGGGGTTAAATATAAAATTAAAATCAACAAAAGGAAGAAAAATGAATTGGATAAAACTTAAACTTGCAATACTCGCAATGTTTTTAGTTGTAACCACAGGGTTTGCGGCAACCCTCACGGGGACAACCATATACATAAACTCAGGGATAGGTACAGTCAACAATGTAGGAGACAAAGTAAATGGCAGAGAGATTTGTTCTGCTGCCAATACCTACGCTAATGGCACACCTGGATGCGATATGTCCAGTGATGTGGGCTACAATAACAATGGTACAGGAGCTAACAATGATGACCACTATGATGGTGATTTGATTGTCCGTACCAATGATGTTTTTATTGTTGGAGCCAAATACAGTTTTAACGGAGCAGCTAATGGTGAAGATACCGTAACGCTTACAGGGACACTTCCTGCGGGTACAGGATTTATTTGGGATCAACTGCCTACGGGAAGCAGTAACTGTGCAATGCCGGGAAGCTCTATCTCTGCTGATGGTAAAACGATTGTCTGTGTACGAAAAAATTTAGGTGCCTCCTACTCTGAAATTTTTAACCTCCCTGTAAGAGTAGAGGGGAATGCCACCAACGGCTCTACCCCTGGAGATATTGTGATTAAATATGAAGCACCAAAGACCGCCACTGTTATAGATGGGGTAAAAGATGGAGACAGCAACAACCTTA
>JALVXW010000076.1 GCA_027038155.1 Sulfurovum sp. | reverse complement strand
CCATAGTGGTTACAAAGAGGATGATTTTATCTGGGAAGTCTCCAGAGAGTGCAAATTTGTTGAGTGCTACAAGCGCTTCAAAATCAAAGTCACCATTTGCCAGTGCGTAGCCAATACCAGAGAGAAAACCCCTATCGGAGATGACTATTTTGTTTCTATTTGGCTCTATGACTTCTTTATAGTGCTCTGCACGGTCAGCAAGAAAGAGTAGTAACTCTGCACGCTTAGAGGCTAAAGAGTCGCTCAGCAGTATCTCTCTGGCTTTTGTGCCAAATGCAGTACCTCCAGGCTCTTTGGTTGTTACGATACCATCAAATTTTTTGGCAAGCAGCTCTATTTGCGTGCTCTTTCCGCAGGTGTCTATACCTTCAAACAAAATATACATTATTTTCCATACGCCTCTATCATCTTTAATACTTTGGCATCAAGCAGATGCTCTACCCTTCCGCCAAAAGGCAAGATGGAGCGTACCACAGAGGAGCTTACAAAACCATACTCCAAACTAGGCATAAGAAAGATAGTCTCTATCTCTTTTTTGAGCGAAGCATTGGCGTAACCCATTTGAAGCTCATATTCAAAGTCACTTACTGCTCTTAACCCACGTATGATGATGTTGGCATCTAGTTTGTCTGAGAGGTCCACAAGTAAACCTTCAAAACCCACAACCTTTACTTTGGGGTAGTCACTGGTTGAAGCCTCAACCATAGCGATGCGTTGCTCCAGAGTAAACATGGGTGCTTTAGAGGCACTTTTTGCCACAGCTATGGTAATCTCATCAAACATTGAGCATGCACGCTTGACGATGTCTAAATGTCCTACCGTTATAGGGTCAAAGGTACCTGGGTAGATTGCTTTTTTTATACTATTCATCTTATTTCCTCATGTAGGGTGGGTTTTCTAACCCACCACAATTGTTTACAATTGAACTATTACCCCACTAAGTAAATACCCAAATTTTTGATGCTGTGATTTCGTTCATAATCAAGGCAGATTTTTGAAGGACTCGCCTTAGCGAATTCAAGAAAATCTAACGCAGAGTATGGGCGAAAGCACTGCACCCTTCGGGAAGAGTGAGAGAAGGCAACCTGCAAGCAAAAAAATCTTTGAATTAACCAGTTAGTCCTACAGCTTTTTTCACTCACATCTTACCTCCTCTCACTCTTTCAAAAGTTTGGGTATTTACTTAGTGGGGTAATACGTTCATGGTGGGTTAGAAAACCCACCCTACAGTTATTCCCAACGTGCATACAAGTCATTGGGTATTCCCAAAACATCATACCACTTTCCAATGATAAACTTCTCCATATCTTCAAGGCTAGAAGCGTCAGAGTAGTAGCCCATCACGGGCGGTGCAACAATAACACCCAGTGCGGCTAATTTTTGCATATTCTCTAAAGCGATAGCAGAAAAAGGGAGTTCGCGAGGGGCTAAAAGTAACTTCTTTTGCTCTTTGAGTGCCACAGCTGCCATACGGGTAGGGAGGTTGTCACTGATGCCACAGGCGATTTTGGCAAGTGTATTCATGCTGCAAGGGATAATAACCGTCGTATCTACACCAAATGAGCCACTGGAGATAGAGGCTGCGATGTTTTCACTGGAATGCAAGGTAACTTGTTTATTCTCAAAACTCTCAACCGTAAGGGCATTGTTGGAGACAACTACATGTACTTCAATATTTTCTGGTAAACACTCTATAAACTTTTTACCAAGCTGGACACCGCTTGCTCCTGTAATGGCTACGACTAGCTTCATAGGTTGTGTTGCTCTCATCAAAAGTACATCTCTAGTAAAACACCTTCTGTTTTACCATGTTGTGTTGTCTCATCATACTTTTTGTTACGTGTTTTACACGTATCAAAAATCTCTTTGGCTCTTTTTTTAATGGTAGATTCCATTAAAGAGCAATTATCTTTGTAGGAAAGCAGCATCTCTTCTAGTGCAAAAGCAGCATCACGTGAAATTTTTTTATGATTCTTTTCATGACTCAAGAGAGCATCATAGTATTGTTCAAAAGTATGGCGTACATCCTTGTCAACTTGATTTGGGTTTAAAATTTTAGGCATAGTATGTGTGATAGTTAATTTGACATCTGTTTTGGTAATTTTACATTGATTGCCACTTCTCTTCCATTTATAATGATAATTGATACGCCATTTGGTAAAACCTGCATAGTGAGTCGGTGAATTTTTGAGTATTTGATTTTTGATGTCACTTTTTGATTTTGGAGAGATGGTGTAGTAGTTGTATTTAATTTTTATTGTAGGGTATGCCAATAAAAACTGTAGAGATAATAACAGGGCAAGTAAAATACGCATACAAAAATTCCTTTTCTGAGTGTAATTCTACTCAAAAAACACTTTGACATCTATCTCTGTATGTAAACACTCTATAGCCATAGTATCACTATGCTCTTCATCTACACCATAACATTTGTCATAGATATACCTCTTTTCTTTGAGGATAAACTTATCAATGGTTTTTGCCAAAGGGTCAACCAAAAAGTAGTTATGAACCCCACAACTCTCATAGAGCTCTTTTTTGATGCCTTTGTCCTTGTAGGCAGTAGAGGGAGAGAGTACTTCAAAGATAGCACAGGGTATCTCTTTCTCTTCGCAGTAGAGTATGATATCGGGTTGTACAACATTGATAGTGCCTGAACACTCTATCTTTAAATCAAAAGGAGCAATACGAGGTAAACATTTACTCTCTTTCTGTATTGATTTCAAGAGATAAAAGATATTTCCTACAATATCTTGATGCGTTGCAGTTGCTCCAGACATAGCGTAGATGTGACCAAAAATGAGTTCATAGTACTCATTATCAGGAGTGGTTTTGTCTATGTGTAGATACTCTTCATAACTATAGTTGTCCAGCTTCAATGCTTCCATACTTTACTCCTTTGTCTATGCTTACTTATTACCCAAATCACGAAATAGAAATTCATGACTTTACATCATCATCGCATTCGTGGACTTTGCATAAAATCATCGCCGAACCTATGGGTGCGACTCAAATTTTATACAAACCCCACAAATACGAGTATAAAGCAAATTCAAAGAATTCTATTTCAAGATTTGGGTATTATATCAAAAAAACAAATAAGTTACGCCTCTTTTTTGCGTACAATGGCTGCACCAAGTTGAGAGAGTTTGCCCTCTAGGTCATCATACCCTCGGTCTAGGTGGTAGATGCGTCTTACTTTTGTGGTGCCTTCTGCAACCAGTGCTGCCAAAACCAGAGCCGAAGAGGCCCTAAGGTCCGTTGCCATCACATCCGCCCCATAAAGCTTCTCTACCCCTTTAACCGCGGCAGTACTCCCTTTAAGCCAAATATCGGCACCCAGACGGTTGAGCTCACTCACATGCATAAAACGGTTTTCAAAAAGACGCTCTTCTATAAGGCTCTCTCCTTTTGCTATGACTGCGAGTGCCATAAACTGTGCTTGCATATCGGTAGGAAACCCAGGGTACTCTATGGTGATAAGATTGACCGGTTTAAGCTCTGAAGGAGGG
>JALVXW010000075.1 GCA_027038155.1 Sulfurovum sp. | reverse complement strand
TTTGTGCTTCAAAATAGGTGATAATTTTTTTGTCTCCCACAATGAGTTTTCGCTCTAGTCTCTCTTTTAAAATAAGTACAGGAATACTTGTAATCCCTGCAAATTTCAAGAAGTTTCTTGCACTCGCTTCTTTGGTAGAGATGGGGGTGTACGCTATATGATGTTGGGCAAGATAGGCTTTGACTTTTTTACAGTGCGGACAGGTCTCTGAGTGTATGAGGTAAGTGCCATCTTTCATCATAAAGTTTTTGTTTTTGCTAATACCAAGAGTATGCATACCTATAAATATAGCTGTTACTGTAGCCAAAGTAACACCAAAGTGTCTAGGCTGAGAAACAAGTGCTATAAGAAGGAGAGAAGAGATGACTCCCAAGCAAAAAATGCATGGTTCAGGGTTGGCTACAAACTGGTAACTGATGATGGTTGCTTCAAAAGCAATAGCCCCATAGAGTCCTATAAAAAACAGCAACTCATAAACCCTGCTTTTAAGCGACAAAAGACCAAACACCATAAGCATCAATACTCCAGCTATGCCTGCATAGTTAAGATAGATAGCATCAAAATTCAGAAGTTCACCTGCTAGTTTACATCCCACTTCTCCACACAACGAGGTGTGTTGAAGTTTGAGATAGGTTTCTGTACCGATGTATGCCAGCAGTAAAAGTGGCAAAAAAACACGTGCTACAAAACGCATGGATACTCCTTGTTAGTTGTCTTCTATTTGGCTGACTATCTCAGCAGCTTTTGTTTTGGCGGCTTCTACATTGTTATCAAGCACTAGGCTCACTGCCATACGGCGTCCCACATGCGACTCTGGTTTTCCAAAGACTCTTACAAATGAGTTCTTTGAGAAAGCATCATCAGGTATCTCCAATATTGGATTGTGGCTCTCATTTTTCGCTTTGTATGCACCACATGCACCAGCTCCATAGGTCGTGTACTCTAGTGGCAGACCAAGTACGGCTCTTACATGTAGGGCAAACTGACTTTGACTTTGGGTAATAAGTGTCACCATACCTGTATCGTGTGGACGAGGGCTAAGTTCGGAGAAATAGACCTCTTCACCCTTTACAAAGAACTCCACCCCAAAGATACCACGACCACCAAGCCCATCGGTGACGGCTTTGGCTATCTCTTTTGCTTTTTGTAGTGCTTTATCGCTCATAGGCATTGGTTGCCAAGAGAGAATAAAATCTCCATCTTTTTGTATATGTCCTATAGCATCACAAAAGACAGTACCTCTTTCATTACGCACAGTAAGCAGGGTAATCTCATAGTCAAACGGTACATACTCTTCAACAATGAGTTCACTCGCATCCCCACGTGCCTCTTTGGCTATCTCCCATGACTTCTCTATATCGTCAGCACTTTTGGCAATACTCTGTCCATGCCCCGAACTAGACATCACAGGCTTAATGACACAAGGAAATCCCATACGTTCAGCTGCCTCTTTGAGTCCATTGAGTGTGGTAACAAATTCAAAACGAGATGTTTTGACACCTAACTCCTCTGCCGCAAAAACACGGATGTTTTTACGGTTCATAGTCTTGTTCACCGCTTCAGCATTGGGGATAACATGAAAACCTCTCTTTTCCGCCTCAAAGAGTGCCGAGATAGAGATGGCTTCTACTTCAGGGAGTATGAAGCTAGGTTGCTCTTTTTCTATCACTTCAAGAACGGCTGCTTCATCTTGCATATCTATAGCATAACTTCTGTTGGCTACCAAGTGTGCAGGAGCATTTTCATACTTGTCAACAGCGATAACTTCAATGCCAAGACGTTGTGCCTCTATAGCCACCTCTTTGCCCAGTTCACCAGAACCAAGCAGCATAATTTTAATCGCATCTTTTTGTAATGTTGTTGTAAATGTCATAGGAAAAACCTTTGGAAAATAATGTAGATATTTTAGCGAAAAAAGGATAATGTGTAATGAGTTTATGCAAAATATGTCAATATGTCATCTTTTTATATTTGACGTTTTAAATGTGTTACGCTTACCATTATAAATTGATAAACATATAAGGCTAATAATTACAAGATTCAAAAAAATAAGTTAAAAATTTTTATTGATGATATAGAAAATAGTAACATTTCTCAAAATGAGATTGTTGTAGGTTTTTTGAGTGATAAAGTTATAGCATTTTTGGCTTCTGTATTTATTGTATTACCCCACTAAGTAAATACCCAAACTTTTGAAAGAGTGAGAGGAGGTAAGATGTGAGTGAAAAAAGCTGTAGGACTAACTGGTTAATTCAAAGATTTTTTTGCTTGCAGGTTGCCTTCTCTCACTCTTCCCGAAGGGTGCAGTGCTTTCGCCCATACTCTGCGTTAGATTTTCTTGAATTCGCTAAGGCGAGTCCTTCAAAAATCTGCCTTGATTATGAACGAAATCACAGCATCAAAAATTTGGGTATTTACTTAGTGGGGTAATAGTGGAGACAAAAGATATTTATTTGAGTGTAAAAGCCTACAAACATATACAGCGAGATTTTAAAAAGAGGCTAAAAAAGAGTATTTCAAAAGAGCTTATGTTAAATCTTCATAAGAGTTTTAATACTCCTTATAAGATATTTTTTGATAGTGAGAAAAAACATTGTAATCTTATCTATGTCGATAAAGAAAATGAGTTGCTTTTTAAGGTAGTGGTTCATCCAAATTATCAAACCAAGACTGGTGTTATCAATACGATTTTAACAGCAGGTATCATGGATGAGAGTGTTTTTAATAGTAAGTTTTATGAAGAGATAGCAGAACATGGGTGGGAATTGAACCCACGATAACGGAGGCGAACCCCCTAGATTCCAACATGTCATCCTCTCATATTCCGTAGGTTTATTATATCATAAAAACGATAATGAAGTAGAAAGTTATTTCTCCACAGCTTCTTTAGCTAATTCTACCAACCCTTCATAATTTTCTTTAGATTTTTCAACCACATCTTTAAATGCGAAACCTAACATGATAATTTTGTAGAGGTTTGGTTTATTTTTTCTCCAGTTTCTTAATGTTTTTGGATCTAAATCTAAATATATAGCTTTATCTCGTTGAGTCATTTTTTGACCTTTTTAATATAAAAGGTACATTAAAAAATATGTGTACAAAACAAGGGATAAATTACCGTTTTTTATAAAAATTAAAGTAATTTATCCCGATTAAATTTAATAAGAGGTAATATATTCCTAATAAAAGTAAAAATTAGGGAAATATGACTCAATGATTAATGTTACAAAACAAGTTAAGTCCAAAACAAGAGTGACAGAACATGGCATTTCCTACGGGCAGTCGTACTCATAGGTTCGGCGATGATTTTATGTAAAGTCCATGAATGCGATGATGATACAAAGTCATGAATTTCTATTTCGTGATTTGGGAAATTATACTGCTTCTAGCAAGTGCTAGAAGCAGTTAAAGAGAGATACCTATTGAGCACTCTCAAACTTAATATCATCATTGTCAATCATACCTGTACCCACTGGGATAAGACGACCAATAACAACATTCTCTTTAAGATCTTCA
>JALVXW010000074.1 GCA_027038155.1 Sulfurovum sp. | reverse complement strand
ATTTGATGTACGACTTCGGCAACGGCATCTGCCTCTTCATTAAAGGGAACTTTGCTTTTGTCAGCACTGAGACTTTGAAGATACTTCTGCTTAAAGCGTGAGTGCTCTATATCTACATGCTCTTTGAGCTTTTGCATTGCATTTTTACGAAAGTCTGAGGTAATAGGACCGGTATTGAGCAGTACAGGGTAAATCTCTGTGCCCTCTAGCTCCAAACGCAAAGTATCTGTAAGCCCCTCTATAGCATATTTACTGGCATTGTATGCACCACGCCCCGCCAACGAGACAAGTCCCAATACCGAAGAGTGCTGTATAATCTTGCCATAGCCCTGCTCTTGCATGATGGGGAGTATGGCTTTTGTGCAGGCGTGTAGCCCTATGACATTGGTTTCAAACTGTTCGCGTAAGGCCGTGGCAGTGATGTCTTCTATCATTCCTGCTTGTCCGAATCCTGCGTTGTTAAACCAGATGTCTATTTTGTGCTCTTTGTCTAAAACATGCTGAATTACCTGCGCAATTTGTGCTTCGTTGCGTACATCTAAAAGCATGGCATCTTTAAACCCCAAGGCTTTTAACTTGGCCACATCCTCCTCTTTGCGTGCAGTAGGATAGACGTTAATAAATCGTTCTTTTAGGTAGCATGCTGTCTCTAATCCTATGCCCGTACTGCACCCCGTAATAACAATATTGGTTGCCGTATTCTCTTGTTTCACAATAACTCCCTTAATCTCAAATTATACAGTAAAAATTAAAAGTTATTGGGCATTACCTATTTTTGGAGGTTCTCTAAAATCTTCTCAATCTCAATATTTTCTTGTTCAATTTTATTAGATTTATTATAAAGTAACGTTGGAATAAAACTTTTAAATCGGCGAGACATGATAAAAAATTGTAATTCTAATTGCATCTTTTTTATATTATTAAGGACATCTTTTTGGATTTTTTCATCAAGTTTTTGGGTAGATTTTTTAAGACTTTTTATTGATTTGGTGGATTTTCTTATCATCATCGCAAAATGTTTATCAAGATTTGGCAGAGCAATTCCCCAAACCTTATAAAGATATATAGCACCCATTTTCTGGGCAATAGTTGAAATGCGTGTCGTAAAAAAGAGATAATCTCTTTGTTTTTTGTCTTTAGTTAGAATTTCTGTGGCTCTATTGATCTCTACTCTGCTCTTCTCCAGCGTCTGAAAAAAGGGAATGGCATGGTTGGCATCAATGGTATGCAAAAGATTATCTTTTGATATTTTGGCAAAATACGTTTGTGCCTTTTGGATAAGTGGAGGGATTGCAGTATCAATATCTTTGGAATGCTTTATGAGATAATTATGAGAATCTGTTAAATTGTTTTTTAAGGCAGTATAATCCTTTTCAATCTGTTTTTTCGGATTGTTAAATGAATTTCTGGTGCCAATTAAAGCATACGATTTGATGATACGCATACTCAAGATGCGTGAACGCTCCAAGGTATGTATAAAATCAGTTTTGCTATGGATGTTGGCCGATAAACTCAGTGAACATGCTCCAAGAAATAGTATATATTTTTTCCAATACATTTGTCCAACACTCCTCTTGTAGAAATTGCAGAAAACCTCTAGCAAAGTTCTCATCATCGCCGAACCTAAGGGTGCGACTCAAATTTTATGCAAATCCCACAAATACGAGCATAAAGCAAATTCAAAGAATTCTATTTTGAGATTTGGGGTTCCCTATAACATACATTTTAACATAAAAATATTATACTCCCCTTTGTTCCCCAAATCATGAATTTCTATTTCGTGATTTTGGCTTTAGTGCCTCTAAAAAATATCCCTAACCCTTAAACAACATTTAGCTATAATCGCGACCATATTAAATAGAGGAACACAACTATGAGAACACATTATTGTGCAGAAGTAAACGAAACACATATTGGTCAAGAGGTTACCGTAGCAGGTTGGGTAGCCAGCCGTAGAGACCACGGTGGATTAATTTTTATTGACCTTAGAGACAAAGATGAAGTCATTCAACTTGTCTGTGATCCCGCAGAGAATGCAGAGGCTCACAAACTTGCAGAAGAGGTAAGAGACCAGTTTGTACTCGTAGCCACAGGTACGATGAGAGCCAGAGGTGAAGGACTGGAAAACCCTAAACTCAAAACAGGTAAAGTAGAGATGGTTGTAGATAAACTTGTCATTGAAAACCGTTCCAAACCTATGCCATTTGACCTCAATGACGACAAAGTAAACGAAGAGATTAAGCTCAAACATCGTTATCTGGAGCTTCGTACTCAAAAATCGTATGACATCTTCAAACTCCGTTCAAAAGCGACCATAGCCGCTCGCAATGCACTCGATGAGCTAGATTTCCTAGAGGTAGAAACCCCTATTATTACCAAATCAACTCCAGAAGGTGCAAGAGACTACCTCGTACCTAGCCGTGTACACAATGGTGAGTTCTATGCACTTCCTCAATCTCCACAGCTTTTCAAACAGCTTTTGATGGTAGGTGGGTTTGACCGTTATTTCCAAATAGCCAAATGTTTCCGTGATGAGGACTTAAGAGCAGACAGGCAACCAGAGTTTACCCAAATAGATGTAGAGATGTCTTTTTGTGACCAAGAAGAGGTCATTGCTGTAGCTGAAAAACTTATCCATAGCATTTTTGATAAATGTGGCTTTGAAATTCCTACCAAATTTAGACGTATGTCATACACAGAGGCTATGGAGAAGTATGGTTCAGACAAGCCGGATATGCGTTATGATTTGGCGATGGTAGATGTGATAGACATCTTCGCCCGTTGTGACAATGAGATTTTCTCTAACATTGCCAAAGATACCAAAGCCAACCGCATCAAGGCACTTAAAGTACCAAAAGGTGACGAGATATTTTCTAAACGCCAAATGAAAGGTTTTGAGGAGTATGTACGTAAATTTGGTGCATCTGGTCTAGGATACTTCCAGATGAAAGAGGATGGTCTTAAGGGGCCTCTTACTAAATTTTTTACCGATGAAGATATTCAAGCGATTACTGAAAGATGTGAACTTGAAGTCGGAGATGCCGTATTCTTTGGGGCAGGAGATAAAAAACTGGTTCTTGACTATATGGGACGTTTCCGTATCTACCTTGCTGAGATAATGGATATTATCCCTCATGATATCTTTGAGTTCTTATGGGTGATGGACTTCCCAATGTTTGAAGTAGAAGATGGCAAAACAAAAGCGATGCACCACGCCTTTACCATGCCAAAGCTTGATGAGAACGGGAATATCGCTTATGATGATATAGAAGATTTAAAATCTGTTGCCTATGATATTGTACTTAACGGTACAGAGCTGGGTGGCGGGTCTATCCGTATTCACAAAGAGGCATTACAAAAAGAGATATTTACACTGATGGGCATCTCAGATGAAGAGGCTGAAGAGAAGTTTGGATTCTTGCTTGAAGCCTTTAAATATGGTGCACCACCACACGGTGGATTTGCACTGGGTCTTGACAGACTTATTATGCTTATGACAGGGGCAAGCAGCATTAGAGAAGTCATTG
>JALVXW010000073.1 GCA_027038155.1 Sulfurovum sp. | reverse complement strand
AGGAGCTGTGGGAAAAAGCTTATGCACTCCTTGATCTCGAAAACCCCTTTGACTACAACCAAGCGATGATGGATATCGGCGCCCTCATCTGCACACCCCAACAACCCAAATGCGATCAGTGCCCCCTCCGGTCAATCTGCCAAGGCAAAGAATCCCCTACCCTCTATCCGCAAAAACAAACCAAAAAAGTGCCCCAACGAAGAGAAAATATCCTCATCTACCGCTACCAAGATCGCCTCTCACTTACCCAAAGAATCGATCGCTTTTTGCACGGACTCTGGGGATTTGAAGCAGTTAAGGAGATCCCCAAAAACGCACAAGAAATCGGAGAAGTTTCTCACGCCTACACCCATTTCAAGCTTTTGTGTCGTGTTTATCTCCTAGATCAGACTTCACCGACACAGGCACACTACTTCTCATTAGAGGAGATTGAGAAATTGGCGATCTCGAAAGTTGATGAGAAAATTGTTAAGAAACTAAACAATACTTATTAGGACATATCTAATGAAAATCCTTCAAAAAGTCTTTTATCCCTTCTATATTTTCACGAGACATATTAGACTCACGCAATCCCTCTTCAAGAGCAGACTTTATCTCTTTATCGGAGAGAAACTGCTCTTTGACATCATCCTCACCATATTCATGTACCTGATTCCAAAAATCACCAAGATACTCTAACTTTTCATCCCAATCATCTGTACTAAAAAATGCCCTTTTATAGCCTATCAAATAATCTCCTGGATCAGGACTTAAAGCCCGCGCAATTGCCTTATACGCATCCATACGCAAATAGTTATTATTAATAGCTTCATCCTCTGACTCCATCTTTTCATATTCTTGTTGAACATAATCCCGCATCATATAATATGCCTGATCTCTGTCAGTCATTGTATTATAGATTTCCATAAAGTCACTATCTTGCTTCACTTTCTCTACTGCCTTTTCGCGAATCTTATCACGATCAACAGACTGATACGCTTTGGGCATGTTGTTTTTGATAACTGATATATACTTTTGCGTCAACTCTTCATCACCTATAACTCCTACAGAGTACCCAAATTTTGGCAACGCATACATAAGTTTCTTTTGCTTTTTTGCATCCAGTTTTGATATCTCATCTATCACTGTTTTGGCATCATCTTTTTTATCTTCCATGCCGATATATTTCAACTTCAACCGATAAATAGGAAGCTCTCCCAGTAGGCTTTCTTCGTCATTTTGGATATCTTGCAAGGTTTGCATCACAGTTTCATAGCTTTCTGCATAGCCTAGTTTTTTTAGTGCCATGTAAAGTGACTCTTTTCCATGGGGAGAGATGATCTCATCTCTTATAGCTTGCTGTATTTCCCGATCTCTTTCATTGCTTGGTATATGAAACGCTTCCCCCTTTTTCCCTCTATATGTTCCTGAAAGTGCCAAAATAATTTCTGCAGCAACATCATCTCTTAGAGTCGGGTTGCTCAGCTGTTCTTTAAGCTCTTTAAAGTAAATAAAATCCCCATTAAAACCTATCAACATACTAATAAGCTCAGCACTCTCATCTGAATTAAACCCCACTTTCTGCAACCTTTTCCAAACCTCTTTGGCATTTGCTAAATCCTCTCTATCTACTTTATATATTTTATCGTAAATAGTTTTTAACTTTTTTTTCATACTGTTATCTTTTATAGGTGCAACCTCTCGAAAATCTACACTCTGTTTAGCTTCAATATATTCTGCGGATTCATGGCGCTTATCTGCGCCGGTCATATAAATATATAATAATATGATACAGACTATGACTACCAACAATATACTATACAATTTCCATCTACTCTTCACTTTCATTAATCTTTAGCATTATTTTTATTTTCATGGTAGGGATATGATGTTAAGATAAACCATGTCGTCCCATTCCTTCTAAGTACAGCTTTTGCATGTCTTAGTCTTGTGTACTGATCCTTATATATTGTTTCATGTCTCATATGTCCAGAAGAGGTAAAACTGATTTTATATACAACCTTATTCAACACATTTGCATTACAGTTTATGCCTTTTCCATAAAAATAAAAATAATCATGATGAGAATACCAATAATAAGGGTTATAGTTGCCATATTTAAACTTTCTTTGTACATTTACCACATATTTTGCACGAATTACCATATCTCGGTCTCTAGATCTCTCAAATCTTTTTATGTTATCAAAATTTGCTTTTATAAGTTTTCTAATGCTCCATTTAGCTTGATTAAAAGTAGTGTATGTAGTTCTAAAGTTATCTCTATATTTATATTTTTCTTTTATTTCACTACATCTACTTCTTAATCCTGCAAAATATTTACCGACATGTTTATGGATAGTATGACCACCCAAATCTTCATGACCTGTTAAATTCCTATTATATCCATCTACACCCCAAAACCAATATCCATAATAATCCTCTAAATTATATCCTACTCCATCTCTATCATGATAAGGGGCAGAGTCCTCAAGATCAGAGAATAAAGATGCCTTCATAGAAATAGAAAAGACAATACTCACCAATAACATCAATGCCACTTTACTTTTAACCATAACATCCTCCAATTACTGTTTTTCACTTGTAGTATAGCTCTCTCTCTCTCTTAATTTTTTATTATAATTTGTCAAATTAAAAATATTTTATTATTTTCGTTTCTTTTTGAAAAGTCAATATCCCATAGTTATGCTATACTTACACCATGAAAACACTCATCTTGTCACTCTTGATACTGCTTCCTCTTTTGTCTGCTCCCGATGCGCCCGATCAGCTTCGCTTTAGCCATATCACAGCGCGTAGCGTGACGCTACATTGGCAGGATCGTTCCCAAGATGAACTCGGCTTCAAAATCTTTCGGGATGGAAATCTCATCGCGATCGTAGGGGAAAATCGGACAACTTATCAAGATAGCAATCTTAAGCCCAATCACACTTATACCTATACCGTCAAAGCGAGTGATGATGATCTAGAGAGTGCGATGTTTGCCCATGCCAATCCCGCTACAAAAGCAAAATTTATCAAAAATCTGATGAACTACTACACCCGATATAAAAAAGACTACTTTATCCAAGTAGGTAGCGATATGATGCGTATTCCAATGGATAAAGATCGCAACAACAAAGAGTGGAGGCGCACCACTTCCGAGTCGCAAGGTTATGGATTGCTGATCGCCGTCCTCATGGCACCCTACGATAATGATGCGCAAAAATATTTTGATGCGCTCTTTCGTTTCGCGAAAAAATATCCTAGCAGTATCAACCCTCACTTTATGAGTTGGGAAGTGAGCGATCAAAAAGGTGGTGCAGATAGCGCATTTGACGGGGATTGTGATATCGCTTATGCGCTACTACTGGCATCTCAACAGTGGGGTGAGAACGGTGCGATTCACTATAAAGAAGAAGCACTCAAGAGCATCGATGCTTTAGGGAAAAACCTCATCGGAAAAGAGTCCTATCTGCCGCTTTTGGGAGATTGGGTCGATCCCGATGGAGAAACATACAACCAATACACCACACGAAGCTCCGACTTTATGCTTGAA
>JALVXW010000072.1 GCA_027038155.1 Sulfurovum sp. | reverse complement strand
CGTCTACAGAAAAGCCAGCCGACTCTGCCACCCAGACCTCGTAAGTGCAGAGCTAAAAGAACAAGCCCATACCATGATGCAAAAGCTCAACGAAGCCTACAACAAACACGACCTAAAAGCAGTAAAAGAGATGCTCATACTGTTAGAGAGTGGCAAAGGCTTTGAGATAGCATCAGACAGCATTACCAACATAGAACAGCTCAAAGAGAAGATAGTAGATGTGCGAATACACATACAAGAGACGGAAGTAGAGCTAGAAGAGATAGAAGAAGATGAGGTATTTCAGATACTTCAAGAGTATGATGATATAGACGAGTATCTGGACGCAATGGAAGAGGAGCTTCAAAAAGAGTATGCACGCCTTAGTGGCGAAGAAGAGCAAGTGAGCCAAAAGCATGAAGAGTTAGAAGACGATGATTACTGGGATATACCATTTTGATAAATAGATATATGAATGAATTTTTGACTGCATGGGCGGTGATATTGTTTCTGAATCAGGCTTTTATCTTTGGATGTTTTGCCCCTTATTGCATAGTTGCAGGTATGCCCCATACGGCTGTGCTTGCATTTTTGTATGTATGGTTTGTTTCTAGTAATGATGATGAGCATGTTAAAGAGGATGAAGAAGAGCAAGAGTCAGTACCTAAAGCCACACAGACTAAAGCACCTGCAGACTCAGAAAAAATAGACTTAGAAAAAACAGCCGAAGATGAGCTTGAAAAGCTTATGACTACTGTGAAGACAAAAGTAAAACAGAAAAAAACTGCCCAAGAGACACAAAACAGAAAAGACGAAGAAGAGACATCTACACAAGAAGAGGACTACCTCAAACAAAAAGGTGATGCCTATGAGCGATACATCGGCAAACAGTTTGAAGCCAAAGGTGATGTGGTTATCTACAATGGTTTGATGCGTGGGTACGAAGATGATGGTGTAGACATCATAAGTATCTCTATGCAGACAAAAAGCATACACCTTGTGCAATGTAAAAACTGGACAAAAAAGCCTATGTTGTTGGGTGACATAGAAAACATCTATGAAAAACTGAATAGGTTTGATCTCTTACGCATAAGTAAAAGTGAAAACGCTGTAAGTAAACATCTGCAAATGAAACGACCAACAGAAGAGATAAAAGAGGCATTGAAAGTAAACAAAAAAGAGTTCACCCTAAGAAAAACCCTCTATGCCAGCTCTGATAAAGTCATAGACCTAGCCATAGGTGAAAAACTTACGATGATAAAGAGAAATATCTTTCGGTATGAAGATATGAAAATAGTGGTTATACCGTCAAATTAGAGTATAGGGAAATAAATGAGAAACACTTCAGAATACAATGCAAAAACCACCCTTGACACACTTGTAAAACTTTCTGCTTCTACTCATGACACTGAGGATTTGCTTCCCATACTGTTAAATAAGGCAAAAGAGACCAAACAAACAAAGGAGTGGGAACTACTGGTAAATACCTGCAAGAGCCTCGATAGTGTCAGTGTATCATTATGTACCGAAAAAGTATTGGAGCTTGGATATGATGGTGAAGAAAACAATGGTATTTTAGTAGTGGAAAATTGGACAAAAATCGTTAAAAAACTTTACGATGGAGACAATGAAAAATGGGTAAAAGAATATATAACGGCATTAAATAATTTAGCAAACATTTATTTTTCGGTAAGTAGGCATGGTCATGAAACTGTAATAGAAATAGAAGAAATCAGTAAAAATATCTTAGAACCCTTATACGATAAAGACAATGAGAAGTGGGCAGAGGAGTATATGCGTACACTAGGTCAATTAAGTGACTCGCACTACCAAAAATACCATTCAGATAAGTATATAGCATCAACAGAAGGTGGTAAAGTTTCCCATGAGAGTCAAGATCAGTATGTCTCACTGAGAAATACATATACAAAAATGCTTCACTCCTTATATTATAAAGACAATACAAAGTGGCGTGCGGACTATCTTGATTCTTTAAATATGTTGGCTTACCGTTGCAGTGGTAAAGGTGCTATAGATGAAGGTATTGCATTGATGGAGGAGTCTCAAGATATTTACCAGTCGTTAACCTATCAAGATAAACTACAATTAGAAGAATCGTACGCTTTTTCATTACGTAATTTGTATTCTCTTTATGATAAAAAAGGTATGTTTACTAAAGCTATGTCTTTTTTAGAACAAAAGAGAGATTTTTATAAAGACTTATATTATCAGGACAATGCCTTATGGGGAATGAAGTATCTTAGTTCGTTAAGCGATATGGCTATGCCCTATAGAAGAAAAGGCTTGTATGATAAAGCTATTTCATTACAAAAAGAAGACAAAGAAATTGCGTTGCATCTATATACTGGCGATAATGCACAATGGGCTAGCAGATATGCTACATCTCTTTCTTGGTTGGCAAACATATATGATCGACTGGGTCGCCTAGATGAGGCTATAGAATTATATGAAAAGAGTGAAAAAATACTTCATCCTTTGTATTTGAAAGATAAACAAAGGCATAGTTCGTATACTCTTTATGTTGAACGGTTAGCATTTGCTAGAGCAAAAAAGTTGCTTAAAGAGCAGAGATAGATAAATTTAAAAGGGCTATAATTGTACATGACTTTATATGGAAAAAGCTAATGATAATAAAAAAACAAATCCTACTACTACTCGTACTACTCTCTTCTGCTTATTCAAATAGTACAGTAGATGCCAAAATATCAGAATATGAATCTAAAGCTTTTTACCATGAAACTATTGGAGAAGTAGATTTAGGATTAAGTTACCACATGAAAGCTTGTGAGCTTCATAATGGTAATGTATGTTCCAATGTAGCATCATCATATTTTAACAGAAGAGAAGGCAATGCAGGTTACATACAAAAAGCATTGAAGTACTATCGTCTTGCTTGTAGATTAGGTAATGTATATGCATGTACTATGACAGCTGAAATATACATAAGAGAGATGAAAGATTACGATAAAGCATTTGACTATTATGATAAGGTATGTGAACTTAATTATGGTGAAGGATGTTATCGTGTAGCTTGGTTCTATTATAATGATGGAGCAAATAATGATACCTATATGCAACAAGCATTAAAGTATTTTAAAAAGTCTTGTAGCTTAGATAATAAAAATGGTTGTACGCTAACTGCTAGACTTTATGAAGTCGATATAAAAGACAAAGAGAAAGCTCATCTCTACTACCAAAAGGCTTGTAAATTACATGGAGAGACTGCTTGTGGTATTTTAAAATCATGGAAGCTTTGAAAAGGTTGTCCTTTAGGTAACTTTAGGTAAGAATTGATGATTTTGGCTACTTTCATTTTATAGGTCAAACAAAATTGCTACTTAAACAAAATGGCTTTAAACTACCTGTAGAGCGTTGTTATGTACTGTTTGGGTAATTTGGAGATAGTTTGGGGTAGTTTAGGTTTGGTTTTTGAGATTTCATTCTTTAGGTTAGTCGCATATTTTAATAAAATAAATAAAGTTTAGGCATTATTAATAGAAATGCTTTGATTTATGCATTGAAAAGTATGAGATAGG
>JALVXW010000071.1:13178-14529 GCA_027038155.1 Sulfurovum sp. | reverse complement strand
TGGCAGAGGGCACTACCAAAATAACCAATCTTCTACAGAGTGATGATACACGACATATGCTCAATGCTTTAAAACAATTGGGCATAGAGTATAGACTCTCTCAAGATAAAACCGAGTGCATCGTAGTAGGAAATGGTGGTGCAATCTCTTCAGAGGTGCCACAAGAGCTTTTTTTAGGCAATGCTGGTACGGCGATGCGTCCACTCTGTGCAGCATTGTGTTTGGGGCAAGGTAGCTATACGCTTACGGGTGAACCACGCATGAAAGAACGACCTATAGGGCATTTGGTAGATGCATTACGTCAAGCAGGAGCAACTATTGGCTATCTAGAAAATGATGGCTATCCTCCGTTAACCATTGAAGCCAATGGGTTAGAGGGCGGAGAGGTTAGTATAGATGGAGCACTCTCTAGTCAATTTTTAACCGCACTGCTCATGGCTGCACCACTGGCTAGAAAAGATATGCATATTAGCATCATTGGAGAGCTTGTCTCTAAACCCTATATAGATATTACATTAGATATGATGAAAAAGTTTGGGGTAGAGGTGGTCAATGATAGCTACAAAACATTTACCATTAAAGCAGGACAAAGCTATAGAGCCGTGGAGCATTTTATGGTAGAGGGTGATGCGAGTTCGGCTTCTTACTTTTTGGCAGCTGCTGCTATCAAAGGTGGTACGGTAAAGGTTACAGGTATAGGGAAAAACAGTATTCAAGGTGATGTGCAGTTTGTTGATGTGTTAGAAAAAATGGGTGCAAAAGTAGCGTGGGCAGATACCTATGTTTCTGTAACGCGTGATACCCTCCATGCCATAGATATGGACTTCAATCACATCCCTGATGCCGCAATGACCATCGCAACGACTGCACTCTTTGTGGAGGGAACAACAACCCTTCGCAACATCTACAACTGGCGTGTCAAAGAGACAGACAGGCTCTACGCGATGGCTACTGAGTTACGTAAAGTGGGTGCTGAGGTAGAAGAGGGAGAAGACTATCTCCAAATCACACCTCCCAAGCAACTCAAACATGCTGCCATAGATACCTACGATGACCATAGAATGGCGATGTGTTTTTCTCTTTTGGCATTGAGTGATGTCTCTGTGACGATTAATGAACCTGAGTGTGTTGCTAAAACTTTTCCTGATTATTTTGAAGTGTTTGAGAAGATAAGTCACTAATCTAATGGGCAAGGGTCTTATGATACGGATAAGAAGTTTGGGTTATTACTGTTTTAATTAATTTTGCGTAGGGGGCGATTGCTATCGCACCGATTTTACATTGAAGCTTTTCACGAATGGGTTTGATGTTACATAATTTATGGGTATAAAAGGTGCGATGGCAATCGCCC
>JALVXW010000071.1:0-13078 GCA_027038155.1 Sulfurovum sp. | reverse complement strand
ATCCTTACAAATTATTGATGGGGAATTTCCTTCAAATAGAGATAAAGCCAAAGAAAGATTTGAAGTGCTAAAAAAAGCAGGGCAAATAGAGTTCATTACTTTTCATCAGAGTTATGGGTATGAGGAGTTTGTGGAGGGGATAAAAGCAGATGTAAAAAGTAGCGATATACAGTATAGTATTGAGGATGGCATTTTTAAGCGAATCTCCGATGTGGCAAGAAAGCAGTATGAAGATAGCAAGAAGTCTCAGCAAGAACTAGCTACAGAAATGTCTCTAAAAGATCATGTAGGTGAGTTTTTAAATGGGGCACTGGAAGATGAGCTGGTTTTTACGAAAACCAAAGGTGGAAAATTTAGAGTAAAGGATTTATCAGAAAAATCTATTGTTCTTTATTCTGAAGATTCAAACTATAATGAAAATAGCGTAACACTGGATTTGAATGAATTTTATAAGATAGTAGATGCAAATATTGATTTCAGGACATCAAGACAAATAGCACAAGAGGTTTTTGGTATCTCTAATCAAAGACAGAAAGATACATACTATTTGTCATTATATAAAGAATATAAAAAGTTACCATTTAATGAAAGAGTCACTACTCAAACAAGTGTTGAAGAGAAAAACTACATCCTCATTATAGACGAAATCAACAGAGGAAACATCTCTAAGATCTTCGGTGAACTCATTACCCTCATAGAAGAGAGTAAACGCTTAGGCAATGATGAAGCGATGGAGATTACACTCCCTTACAGCGGAGAGAAGTTTGGCGTACCTAAGAACCTTTACATCATAGGTACGATGAACACAGCAGACAGAAGCATAGCACTGATGGACACAGCACTACGCAGACGCTTTGAGTTTGAGGAGATGATGCCTAGACCTGATTTGTTGGGTGAGGTTGATGGTATTGATTTGGAGAAATTACTTACGAAAATAAACCAACGGATAGAGTACCTCTACGACCGTGACCATACTATAGGACATGCATACTTTATGAATGTAACAGATGAGCCAAGTTTAGACTCGGTTATGCGAAACAAAATTATACCGTTGCTTCAAGAGTATTTTTATGATGATTGGGAGAAGATAGCACTTGTACTAAATGATGGATTTATCAAAAGAAAGACACAAGATGCAAGTAAACTTTTTGATGGCATGGATGATGCGTATATAGAAGAGGATAAATATATCTATAGCATAGCTGAAAAATTTAGTGTAGATAGCTATAGAAAAATTTATGGTAAAATAGAACAAAACCAAGCAGGAGAATAATATGAACGCAGAAAAATTATCATTTTTTGATGGTAAGATTACTATTGACGCAGATGTGTGTAATGGTAAACCTACCATACGAGGTCAGAGAATAACTGTGCAGACAATATTGGAATTTTTAAGTGCTGGGGAAAGTAACGAAGAGATACTTAAAGCATACCCAACCTTAACACAAGAAGATATACAAACCTGTTTAGCTTTTGCTACGCAACTGATGGGACAAAAATATTCACTTCAAAAGATAGCATAGCTGATGCAAAAGTATATTATTGATGCCAACTTACCTTACTATTTTTCTTTATGGAATAAAGATAACTATCAGCACGTGATAAACATAGATCCAAATATGAAAGACAGTGAGATTTGGAAGTATGCCAAAGAAAATAATTTAACCATCGTAACCAAAGATGCAGACTTCTCTGACAGAATACTGTTAAACAATCCTCCACCTAGTGTTATTCATATAAAATTAGGAAATATGAAAATGAAAGATTTTCATAATGCCATTGATACTATATGGAATGATGTATTAGCTATGAGTTCTGAATACAAATTAGTTCGTGTCTATAAAGATAAAATAGAAGGAATAGGTTAGAAAATGAAAACAATTATTATAGACATAAAAGATGAATACTACGAAGAATTTATGTTAGCTATACAGGAATATATAGATAAAGGTTTGATGAAAATTGTAAGTAGTGAGTACAGTGAAACAGCAGATAACGCTTAAGGAGTATGATTTCCTTACTGTAAAAGAGAGCAATCAAGGGGAGTGTATTTCAACTAAAAACTTTGAAGCCATAGAGAACTTTGTACTCACCAATGAACAGGCTATACCATATCTGAAAGTAACTACTAAAAAGGGCTATGGAAAAGTACTTCAAGCCCAAAACTATGTGGGTGTCTTGCAAACCAAAGATGGCACGACGATAGAGATACTTCCTAAGATAAGAGAGGTGGATACTAATACTTCTAAAGAGATACTTATCAAGATGCTTAAAACACTCAAGAAATCTCCCTTTAAACATTTCAATATGGCACATCTTAAATCTACCAATATGCCGTTGCTAGAGATATTTATCACCATGTTTTTAGATGAACTCTCAGAGCTTATAAAAAAAGGTATAAAATCTGACTATATTACAAAAGAAGAAAACTTAGCCTACCTCAAAGGAAAGTTGCAGATAAAAGAGCAGATAGTTAAAAACTACATCCATAAAGAACGTTTTTATGTAGCATATGATGAGTATGTGAGCGATAGAGTGGAAAACAGGCTTATAAAAACAACACTTAACTACCTCTATAAACAATCAAAACTAAACAGTAATAAAAAGAGAATACGAGAGTATCTGTTTGTATTTGATGAGGTGGGTGTGTCTCACTCTATAAAGTCTGATTTTTCTAGAATAAAGCTAGGTCGGCAGATGAAGGAGTATAAGCAGATATTGGTTTGGGTAAAAATATTTTTATTGGAACATAGCTATAGTCTATATAAAGGAAATGATTTAGCATTTGCACTATTGTTTGATATGAATGTTCTGTTTGAATCATATGTGGGACATCATCTAAAAAAGAGAGGGCATGACGTAAGTTTGCAAGATAAACAACATCATCTTGCTTTTAGTAAACAAAAAGGTATTTATGCTTTGCGTCCAGATATAGTGATAGATAAGGGCAGCGTCATTGCTGATACAAAATGGAAACTCTTAAGCCAAGAGAAAAACCGTCAAGGCATTGGTGGAAGCGACTTGTATCAGATGTATGCGTATGGTAAAAAATATACAAATTGTAAAGAACTCTATTTGATTTATCCTAAAGACAAAGAGATATATTGTGAAACCTATGATTATTATGCAGAAGTAGAGAATACTTTGCCTCTAAAGATTTTGTTTTTTGATTTAGAAAACCCAAATGATTTCAAAAGCTTAGTAAATTTTTGGGCTTCATCAAAATAAGTCTTATTTATGTTTAAAAAGGTATAATAACGCAAAATTAGTGTACACATAAGGATAGGTATGAAGTTCGAAGATATCGAAATAGAAGAAGTAGATTTTGAGGCGATGCTTGAGGAATCGTTTAAAAAATCAGAATCAAGAAATGATTTGGTCACAGGAACCATTGTAAAAATAGATGAAAAAGACAATCTTGTCGTTGTAGATATTGGTGGCGGAAGAGATGCAAATCTCTCTTTGGATGAAATTAAAGATGAGGAGGGTAATCCTCTCTTTAAAGTAGGTGATGAGATAGAGGTACTTAATCAAGGCAGAGGGCGTATCTCCTATAAAGCAGCACAGGCAAAAGCTGCACTGAATGAGTTTATTGCTGAATATGATGAAGAGCAAGAGTATATCATTGAAGGTGTTGTAACGAAGAAAAATAAGGGCGGTTATGTTGTTGAAGTAGATGGCTTAGAGTTCTTTATGCCACGTACGCTCTCCTATCTCTCTTCTAAGCCAGGGGTAGATGTGATTGGCAAAAAGGTAAAAGCTGTTATCGTTAAGGTTGATAAAGAAAAAGGTTCAGTTGTTGTTTCTAGAAAAGAGCTTATTGAGCGAGATAAAGCGAAAACCGATGAAATTGTTGGTGCATTACTTGAGAACAAAGACCCTGTTGTTGGAACGATTAAGAAAATTACCTCTTATGGTATGTTTGTGGATGTTGGTGGTATAGATGGACTTGTTCACTACTCACAAATCTCCCATAAAGGGCCAGTAAATCCATCTAAATATTTTGCTGAAGGTGATGAGGTAAATGTTGTTGCGTTAGAGTATGATAAAAAGAAAAGACACCTTTCTCTCTCTATTAAAGATGCAAATCCTGATCCTTGGGCTGACATTGATTCTATTATCGGTGTAGGTGATACTGTGACAGCGACTGTTTCCAACATTGAACCATATGGTGTATTTGTTGATTTGGGTGAAGATTTGGAAGCATTCCTTCATGTATCGGAAATCTCTTGGGATAAAAATGTAAAACACCCTAAAGACTACCTAGAAAACAATCAAGAGATTAATGTGGAAGTGATTGAAGTAGATAAAGAAGGGAGAAGACTTAGAGTAAGTCTAAAAAATCTTCTTCCTAAACCAATGGATGCATTTACATCATCTAACAGAGTTGGAGATGTGGTGACTGGTACAGTAACATCTATTACTGACTTTGGTGCATTTGTAAAAGTAGGGGCCGTTGAAGGTCTTTTGCATAATCAAGAGATCTCTTGGGATAAATCTAAAAATGCCAAATCAGAACTTAAAGTTGGTGATGAAGTAGAAGTAAAAATTATCAAAATTGATAGAGATGCCGGTAAAGTTTCACTCTCTAAAAAAGCACTTGAGGACTCTCCCGTCAAAGCATTTGCTCAGACACATAAAAATGGTTCTATTGTGACTGGTACAGTAAAAGACAAAAAAGAGTTTGGTGTATTTATTTCACTTGAAGACAATATAGATGCACTTATTAGAACCGAAGACCTTCATCCGCTTAAGTTTGATGAGATTGAAAAAGGTCAAGAGATTAAAGGTGTTATTTCGTTTATTGATACCAATACTGACAGAATTAGAGTTTCGGTGAAGAGACTTGAGCGTCAAGAGGAGAGAGAAGCGATGGAGCAACTTAACCTGGATCAAGATGACAGTATGACTTTAGGTGATGCTTTCGGTGATATATTAAAAAAATAATACAACTTCTGTAGGGTGGGCATTCCTGCCCATCACATATATTGGTGGGTAGGAATGCCCACCCTACTATAGGTATATACTTCCAAAAATAAGGGTTCAAAATGTCAAAAAAAACAATTGTTGTTTGTGACCATATTCATCAAGATGGACTGAATATTTTAGCTAATGATAGTGAAATAGAATTGATAAATGCAGCTGATGAGCCAAAAGACAAGCTCATCTCAGATATTATTCCTTTAGCAGATGTGGCAATTACACGCTCTTCTACAGATGTAGATGATGCATTTTTGGCAGCAGCACAAAAAATAACAGCGGTAGTACGTGCAGGTGTAGGGGTAGATAATGTAGATATCCCAGGCTCTTCCAAGCAGGGTATTGTTGTTATGAATGTACCTACTGCCAATACGATTGCGGCCGTTGAACTTACGATGACACATATGCTTTCATGTGTACGTGACTTTCCTTATGCACATAACAATCTGAAGCTTGACCGTGTATGGAGACGACAAGACTGGTATGGAACTGAGCTTAAAGATAAAAAGCTTGGGATTATTGGTTTTGGTAACATAGGTTCACGTGTAGGTAAAAGAGCAAAAGCCTTTGAGATGGATGTTTTGGCATATGACCCATATATTGATCCTTCTAAAGCAACAGACTTGGATATAGCCTATACTAAAAACTTTGAAGATATTTTAGCGTGTGATATTATTACTATCCATACACCAAAGAACTCTGAAACTGTTGGCATGATAGACAAAGACGAGATAGCTAAGATGAAAGATGGTGTAATACTTATTAACTGTGCTAGAGGTGGACTTTATAATGAAGAGGCACTTGTAGAGGGTTTAAAAAGTGGCAAGATTGCTAAAGCAGGTATTGATGTGTTTAGCAAAGAACCAGCTACAGATCATCCTCTGCTTGATCTTAATAATGTTACTGTAACCCCACACCTTGGAGCAAATACAAAAGAGTCTCAAAAAAATATTGCGATTCAAGCGGCAGAAAATGCGATTGCAGCTGCAAAAGGTATAGCTTATCCCAATGCACTTAACTTGCCAATAAAAGAGAATGAACTTCCTGATTTTGTGAGACCATACCTTGAGCTTATCCAAAAGATGGGACACTTATCTGCACAGGTAACAAAGTCAGCAGTGAAGTCTATTAAAGTGATGGCAAAAGGACCTGTTTCTGATTATATTGAATCTATGGGAACTTTTGCAACTGTTGGTGTTTTGACTGAATCTTTAGGTGATCAGGTGAACTATGTTAATGCAGAATTTGTTGCAGAAGAGCGTGGTATTGATATCTCTAAGGAAGTGAAGCCGAATAATTCTGGATTTACAAATAAGGTTGCCATTAAATTAACAACAGCAGAAACCACAATTACTATTGCAGGTACAGTATTTGATGATACTGTGCAGAGAATTATTGAAATTGATGATTATGTTCTTGATGTTGAACCTAAAGGTACTATGGTCTTCTTTAGGAATACGGATACACCAGGTGTTATAGGGAATGTTGGTAAAATTATGGCAGAAAATAATCTTAATATTTCTGATTTTAGACTAGGAAGAGATACTAAACAGCAGGCATTGGCCGTTGTTCGTGTTGATGGATATGTGACAAAAGCAGTTTTAGATGCACTTGCATCTCTTGAAGCATGTATAAGTGTAAGCTACGCAATACTTTAATTATAAAATCTTTGTAGCAAAAAGGCTACAAAGATTTATCTCTTTAAATGTTCAAAAATATTGATACAAAATATATTTTTTAATCATTAAATTAAATTCAATTAGATATAATCGCGAGTATATTATTGTAGTGCAAGGTAGTGCTTTATCTTCTGTTGCAATAGATCTTTTTGATACTAGGAGTTTGTATTATGTTAGTCAAAAGAGTATTTCTGTTTCTAATCGTCTCATTGCCTTTGTTTGCTGGAGTAAAAAATTTGACATTGAGTCATGCCATTAATATTTTAAAAAAAGATAATTTGGAATTAAAAGTTGCTCGCTTTAAAGAGGATATGAAATCTTATGAAGCCAAAGTAGCAAAAGGCTACAATTATGGCAAGTTAGATCTTAATATTATGGGTATGCGATCAAATGATGCAGGAAATGTATTTGGTTTTAAACTTCAAAGTCGTGAGGCTACTTTTGGGGATTTTGGTTTTGCAGAATTTGATATGTCTGGGCAAACAAATCCTTTGCCTGTTGCACCTAAAAGTTTAAACTACCCAGACCCAAGAAACCATTTTCAAACTAAATTGACATATATGCTACCTATATATACTGGTGGTAAACTAACAGAGTATGGTCGCATTACAGATGCACTATATCGTATGAGTAAGTATGATACTCACAAGCTTCTAAATGAAAAAGTATTTCAAGTAAAAAAAGCATTTTATGATATATCTTTAGTAGAACATTATATCTCAAATCTTTCAAAAATTATTAGTAATATCAGAAGATTAAAACGTATTGTAAAAAGCATGAAAAAAGAGGGATATGCAAAGGATATAGATGTTCTCGAAGTACAGGCTCGTGGAGCAGAGGCTATGAGTATGTACAATCAAGCAAAATTAAACAGGGATTTGGCTTATCAGTTCTTGTCATTTCTACTCAATAGAGATGTAACATCTATTAGAAGGGTAAGTGATAAAGCACCTATGCCACATATTACAAAAGCATCTTTAGAGGCTAAAAATATAGATATGCAAAAAGCTCTTTTGGGAGAAAAGATAGCTAAAATGGCTGTAAATGTTGAAAAATCAAATTTCTTGCCAACTGTAGGTGCTTTTGCAGAGTATAGTAGTGCAGATGATGTTCTGTGGAATGATTTTAAGGATAAAGATGCCTATACTGTAGGTGTGCAAGTTAAGATAAATCTATTTAACGGTGGCATAGATGCGGCAAACTTAGAGAAGGCAAAAGCTCGTCACTTAATGGTTGAAAATCAAGTATTATTAGCCAAAAGAGGTATTGCCCTTAAGGCTAAAAAGCTTAAAACAGAGATCTTAAGTGCAGACGCAGACATAAGAAGTTATGCAAAACAGTTAAGGTTTGCTAGAAAGGTATATAAGAATTACAGAGCTAGATATAAAGAGGGTATGGTTTCTATATCAGATGTTCTTATAAAGCAGTCCAAAGAGCTTGAAGTGCTTTTAAAGTCGTTAACAGCCAAAAATAGAAGAAACATTAAAGTATTTGAGCTTGAAGCATTGGTAAACAAAGAGAACAGTGGTAAAGTTTACAATGTAAAAAAAGCTTTAAAATAAAAGATAAAGGAGAATAGATATGAAAAAAATTGTTACTATATTGAGTATTGTTCTGCTGACATATGTAAGTGCAGCAGATATAGATTTGAGCGGGTCAGTTATATCTGATAATCAGAAGATGATGACAAGCAGATATATGGGATTTGTTAAAAATATGGCTGTTGCCGAAGGTGATATTGTTAAAAAAGGGCAACTTCTCTATGAGATTGACTCCAAGGAGATAGAGTCTGCCGAGAGACAAGTTGAGCTTGGTATCTCTCAAGCTAGATTGGCTCTTCAAATGAATATGAACCAATACAATAATGTGTTAACAAATCTTGCACGTCATGAGAGACTTTATAAGAAAAAAATGGTCTCTAAATTTGAGCTTGAGACTATGCAGTTAGCTGCTAAAAATTTGAAAGATATGGTAACTATTGCAAAAGAACAGGTAAAACAGGCAGAGGCAAAAAAACAAGAGGTTTTAAATCAATATAATTATTTAAAAATCAAAGCACCCAATGATGGTGTGATTGTTTCTAAAAGAGTCAATGAAGGGGAAATGGCAATTCCTGGTATGCCAGCAGTTATTTTAACGGATTTAGAGAGGTTAAAAATAGTAGCTGAGATTTCAGAGAGTCAACTTCAGTATATTGAAATAGGGAAAGAGGTAAGTGTGAAGATACCTTCAATAGATTTAACTACTACAGGCAAGATAAGTTCTATTATCCCTAGTTCAAACCCTATGACTCATAAGTTTAAGATAAAGATAACTTTTGATAAAAAAAATAAGCCAGTATATCCTGGTATGTATACTAAAATTTTTATTAGGTCATAATAATGAGTATAAAAAAAGAGTATCAAGTAAAGGATTATGCGGGAAAGCTGGCTAAAGGGTTTTTAAAAAACCCTTTAACTGCTCTGCTTGGAGTAACTATTCTTGTCATGGGATATCTGGCTCTAAATGTGATGCCAAGAGAGGAGGATCCCCAGATAGCCATCTCTGGTGGAGCTGTTATTATTGCTATGCCTGGGGCTACTCCCCAGGAGATAGAAAATGTGATAGTAAATCCCTTGGAGCGTAAGCTTAGAGAGGTTAAGGGTATAGAGCATATTTATGGTATGGCTATGGATAATGTAGGTATTGTAAATGTTATGTATTATATTGGTCAAAATAGAGAGATTTCTAATCTAAAACTATATGATAAAGTAATGCAAAATATGGACAATATGCCAAAAGGTGTTATGCAACCAATAATTAAACCTTTTGATATTGATATCGATATTCCTATCTTGTCTGTATCTTTTTATGCAAAAGATGGAAGCAGAGTGAATGATGTTAAACTATATGAGATAGCACGCAAGATACAACAGAAGATAAATGCAGTAGAAAATGTAGCTAAAACAACATTAAAAGGTGCGAGAAGAGCTCAATATAATATTGAAGTAGATTTACAAAAGTTATCTGCTTATCATCTGTCTTTAGGTCAGATAATGCAAGCAGTTCAATCTGTAGCAGTAGATGTACCAGATGTTAAAGGCCGTACTAAAGATAATAAACTTGTTATATTTGGCGTTAAAAATGCCATAGAGAGTGTAAAAGATGTTGACTCTATCATAGTAGCTCAATATATGGGGTCTCCTATTTATCTTAGAGATGTAGCGTCTGTAACTAAAGGTGTTGATATACAGAATTTTCAAACAGCTAAGATGTTATTTAAAAAGAGTGTAGACAGTAAACTCTCTAAAGAAAAAAGTCAAATTACGCTTACAGTTGCTAAGTTGGCAGGAACAAATGCAGTATTTGTATCTGATGATGTTATTGATATACTTAGTGAGCATAAAGATGAGTTTGCAAAAGAGGGCATTGGCTACCTAATTACTAGAAACTATGGTACAAGAGCAGATGAAGCAGTAAATGAGCTTATGCACCACCTTGTTATAACCATTGTTATTATTGCTCTTATGCTTGTATTTGCACTAGGTTGGAGAGAGTCTATTATTGTTACATTTACAGTTCCTGCTATTTTAGCTATTACACTATTTGTAGCATATCTATCTGGACAGACAATAAACAGGATTACACTATTTGCATTTTTGCTCTCATTGGGACTCTTGGTTGATGCAGCTATTATTGTTATTGAAAATATTCACAGACATCTGCATGCTCATGACGTGGATAGTAAAGAGATGGACAAGTTGGTTGTTGAGGCTACAGATGAGATTGGGGCTCCTACAAATGTGGCAACTTTGGCGATTATTTTGACTATGGTTCCTATGGCATTTGTTGGTGGTATGATGGGGTCATTTATGAAGCCTATTCCGTATAATGTTCCAGTTGCACTTATTGCATCACTGTTTATTGCTTATATATTTACACCATATTTGAGTTTGAAACTGTTGAAAAAACCAAAACATAAGCATCATTATAACAAAGGAGGTAACTAATGAAAGGTTTGAAAAAATTTATCTATGGCATTTTAAGCGATAAGAAGAAAAAATCGTTAGTTATCATCTTAACTGCTGTAGCATTTTTTGCCTCACTGTTGATGTTTCCGTCTAAATTGGTTTTAGCAAAGATGTTGCCAGGAAAGAGTGACAATACATTCTCTGTATATGTGGATACACCAACAGGAAGTTCTATAGAGCAGACAAATGAAGTTAGTCAGTGTGTTATAGATATTCTTAAAAAAGAAAAAGAAGTAATGAACATAGAACTCTTTTTGGGGCAGGGTATTCCTCTTGATTATGCTGGGCTTGTAAAGGGTTCTAGTATGAAAAGAACAGAGAATGTGTCTGAAATATCTGTAAATCTAACAGACAAACATGAAAGAGAAGAGCCATCATTTCTTATGACTCAAAGGCTAAGACCAGTAGTAAAAAAAGCTTGTCTTCCTTTGGTTAAAGGTACAAACATTAAGTTTATAGAGCAACCTGCTGGTCCCCCAACACTAGCTTCTATTGTACTTGAAGTTCATGGAGATAACCTAAAAGAGGTGCGTAAAATATCTACAAAAGTTGCAAACATCTTCAATAAAACAGAAGGTTTGGTCGATGTAGATATTATGGCTGATGATATTTATGATAAGTATGAGCTTGTAGCAAATAAAGATAAAATATCAAAAAGTGGTTTGAGTGTTAAACAGGTTAATAACATCTTGTATCTTGCCTTTGAAGGTATGGCGGTAGCACATAAAAATAGTAAAAATATGCCAGACCAGTTACCTATATTTTTGGTATTAGACAAAGATACAAAGCGTTTAGAGTCATCAAGTAAAGATGCTTTGGAGAGTAAACTCTCTCAGCTTAACCTTATGAATCAAAGAGGTATGATGGTATCACTTAATGAAGTAGTAGATATTCATAAAGTAAAGTCAAACCCTATGATTATGCATAAAGATCTATCAAGAATGGTAAATGTCATAGCTGAGACAGATATGGTTTCACAAGTCTATCCGCTACTTGAAGCTAGAGATATGATGATAGAGCAGTTCTCAAAAGATTACAAGATAGAAAAAGCAGGATTTACTACATATATGTTTGACCTCTATTTGACTGATAAAAAAACTGGTGAGAAGTTCTTGTTGCGTTGGGATGGTGAGATGAAGGTAACACTAGATACCTTTAGGGATCTGGGTGGTGCATTTATAGCAGCTCTTATTTTGATATTTTTGCTATTGGTTGTTTATTATAAAAGTTTTGTAATTAGTGGTATCATCTTACTTGGTTCATTTTTATCACTCATTGGGGTTATAGTGGGTCACTGGGTTGCTAATCTCTTTACAAGTGAGACTTTCTTTTTGACTGCGACATCACTGATTGGGTTTATCGCCCTAATGGGAATTAGCTCAAGAAACTCACTGCTTCTGATAGACTTTGCAAAATCATTGATGGAGTGTCATGGCATGGAGAAAAAAGAGGCTATTGCTACTGCTGTGGCAACAAGAGCAAAACCTATTGCACTTACTGCTGTAGCTATTATATTGGGTTCAGCACTGCTTGCCAGTGACCCAGTATTTGGGGGGCTAGGGGTAGCTCTTATCTCAGGTACAGTTGCGGCTGTATTTGTCTCACTGATTTTTGTCCCTGTGCTTATGCATAATGCAAAAGCTATGGATTTTGATGTGGCTGATCATTGTGAGATTGATACTATTTCTATCACAAAATAACACTTTTGGTATCTTGTGTAGGGGCAGCTATAGAAAACTGCCCCTACATTTCCCCTTTATTTATTAAGACTTTGCTATAATCATTTAATTAATTTTTTAAGGATAAACTATGGCTACAATAGGAATGGGTGATATTAAAAAAGGTGCAAGACTTGAGATAACTGGAAATCCTTACAGGGTAACTGAATTTCAACATGTTAAACCAGGTAAGGGTGCAGCATTTGTACGTATGAAAATCAAAAATCTTCAAACTGGTAAAGTAATAGAAAAAACAGTACATGCTGGTGATAAATTTGATGTACCTGAATTAGAGCAGAAGACTATGCAGTTTCTATATGATGATGGTGAGTTTTTACAGTTTATGGATACAACAACATTTGATCAAATAGGGCTTACACATGAGCAAGTTGGTAAAGATACTTTTGACTTTATGGTAGATGGTATGGAAGCTGAGATTTTATTTCATGGTGGAAAAGCTATCTCTGTAGAGATTCCCCAAACTGTTGTACTTAAAATCGTAGAGACTCCACCTAACTTTAAAGGTGATTCCCAAGGTGGTAAAAAACCTGCAACATTAGAGAGTGGTGCTGTAGTGCAAGTGCCTTTCCACGTTCTTGAAGGTGAGATGATTAAGGTGGATACAGTTGAAGGCAAATACCTAGAAAAAGCAAAATAGACTTTTTTATAAGGAGTGATATTATGGCAAGTG
>JALVXW010000070.1 GCA_027038155.1 Sulfurovum sp. | reverse complement strand
TGGGCAAAAATAATATTCTTAGCATCAACAAAAGAGAAAAAACGCCAGATAATAAAATAGTTTTTAAACAAAAAAAGTGCTGTAAGTTTTAGCAGTGTCAAAACTGTATAGACATGCCAAAAGTGTACCATAAAATTCTCTGGTACATGAAAATTAAAGCGTAAGGTATAGGCCAAATAGAGCGAAACCAAAGAGAGCAGTGCATCAAAAATAAGAAAAAAAATCAATCTTTTTGTAGATGTTGGTCGCAGTAGCTGCATCATCACAAGGCCTCCTTTATGGTGCGACATATACGCACTATCTCACCCTCTTGCAAGCTTGACCCACTAGGCAGACAGATACCTGCATGAAACAGTGTTTCACTTACCCCATTTTCAACCACCATCTCCTCGGCAAAGAGTGGTTGTAGATGCATAGGTTTCCAGAGAGGACGGCTCTCTATATTCTCTTTTTCTAGTGCCTCTATAATCTTGTATGGATTTGTTGAAGCCAGTGTAAGGGTAGTAAGCCAACGTGTTCCCCTCGATGCTTCTATCTCAGGCATAAAGGTTATCTCCTCTACAGAAGAGAGCTCTTGTTTATACAGCTCAAAAATCTCTCTTCGTCTCTCTACCCTTTGTGCCAACACCTCCATCTGTGCCACACCAATAGCAGCAAGCACATTAGACATCCTGTAGTTGTATCCCACCTCTTTATGTTCATAGTGCAAAAAAGGCTCTTTGGCTTGGGTTGAAAGAAATTTAGCCTTCTCTATCCACTCTTTGTTGGGAGAAACCAGCACTCCCCCACCACTTGTGGTTAAAATTTTATTTCCATTAAAAGAGTAGACTCCAAAATCTCCAAAGGTACCGCTCTGTTGTCCTTTATAAGAGGCCCCCAAAGACTCCGCGGCATCCTCTATAAGATAGATACCCTCTTCTTTACAAATAGTGACTATCTCATCTAGTTTACACACCTGCCCATAAAGATGTGTCACAATTAATGCTTTGGGTTTTTTTGGTGCTTTTTGTATCGCAAGCTTGAGCAATTGAGGAGAAACATTCCAACTCTCATCACTATCTACAAATATAGGTTTGGCATTTTGATAAAGTATCGCATTGACCGAACCAATAAAGGTAAAACTAGAAGCCAAAACATAATCTCCCTCCCCAATACCCAGTACACGCAGTGCTAGATGCAGTCCTGCGGTAGCACTAGAGAGTGCCAAAGCATGATTGATGCCTGTATAGCTCTTGATACTCTCTTCAAAACGATTTACAAATGCTCCAAGTGGGGCTATATAGTTACTCTCAAATACTTCAGCAATATAGTGTTGCTCTTTACCGCTCATGTGTGGAGGGGAGAGGAAAATACGTTTATTCATCCAAATTACCTATAAGATTTACTAGGGATAGGTAGAGTCAATGCGTTTGCTTTGATATTTTTAATAATAACTGAACACATTCCAATAATAGAGCCTCTTCCAATTTTAACCCCTTGTCTAATAGTACTTCTCACACCGACCATTACATCTTTTTCTACAATAACATTTCCACCTAAAAATACCAATGGTGCAATAGAGACATTATCTTCTATTTTACAATCATGTCCTATCAGACAAGAGTGATTAAATAGAACACTATCTCCTATGGATGTTCCAACTGAAATCAAAACTTTATGCCCAATATAGACTCCATCTCCTATCTTTACATCTTTAGCGATAGTAGCCAAAGGAGAAATCAAAGAGATTTGTTCAATGCTATTCTCCTTTAAAAACTCAATAACAACTCTTCTATTTTCAACTCCCTCTTGATTTACCACACCAATGGCGATATGCACCCCATCAAATTCATCTTTTAACTTATTTAACTCATCTAAATATCCAAAGTATTTATACTCATCCAAACTACTCTCTTTTGCAAAAACACCGTATATCTCATAACCATTTAAAAGGGCTACTTCTATGACCTCTTTAGCAAATCCACCACCACCAATAATTGCTATCTTTTTGGGCATACTACAAACTCCACAACTTCTTTATTTCTATTGTATGCAAATATCACTTCACCATCTAACAGAGGTGCATAGACAAAATCTAAAACTTTTATCATCTTTTTTTGTTCAATTATAGCTAAAGCATCTGTTTTATTTTTAACCTCATAGCAAATATGGTGATAGCCTCCACCCTTTTTCATAAACTTATAGGTAAAAGCACTCTCTTTTGTTGGCTCAATAAGCTCTATATATGCCCCCTCACTATTAATCAACTCCAAGTTTGCTTCTTGTATAGGGTCATAGACCCTTTTTATAACCTCATCAACAACAAGATTTCTTTTATACTTCTCTATATCTTTAACTACAAAGCCTATATGATGAATCTTCACAACATACCACCACCATCAACTCTAATAATATCACCTGTAATATATTTTGCTTTTTGACTCACTAAAAACTCTGCTAGATTAGCGATATCTTCAACACTTCCAAGCCCAAGAGGGCATTCATCTCTAAGCTTAGATTTAAACGCGTCACTATAGATATGAGAAAAACTATCTGTCATCTCCGTCTCTAAAAACCCTGGAGCAATAGCATTAACCCTAATTGGTGCAATCTCTTTGGCTAAACCTTGTGTGAGATTATTGAGTGCTGACTTACTTGCACTATAGTTTAAAATCCCAGATTCAGGCTTAAATCCTGCAATTGAAGAGATAAAGAGTATTGAGCTATTGCTGTTTACTACTCTTTTAGATGAAAAGCTCTTTGCAAAAAAGAGAGGTGCAAAATAGTTTACATCAAATAACTCTTTTGCCTCATCTACTTTTGTAACTTTGAGTGGTTTTATATTTTGAGCACCTGCACAGTAGATTAGACTATCAAATTTTCCATACTTTTTCACTAAATCTTTCACAAAACTAGCTATACTCTCTAAATCTAAAACATCAAAAATCTCATAATTTTCAAACTCTTTTAGCCTCTCTTCTCTTCTTGCTACGGCTACTACAGTATGCTCTTTTGAGAGAAGTTTTGCTATAGCATAACCAATACCACTACTAGCCCCCACTACCAAAATATTACTCAACACTCTCTCCTGCAAGAGTAAACAAATCAGCAACTGTTTTTAAATTCTCAAAATCTTTGGGAGAGACTCTAACACCCATCTCGTCATACATACTCATTAGACTCAAAACAGCAATAGAGTCATACTCTGCTATCTCTTCTAGTTCCATATCAAAGCTTAGTTCATCTTCACAATCTAT
This sequence comes from Sulfurovum sp., assembly GCA_027038155.1. Taxonomy (GTDB): domain Bacteria; phylum Campylobacterota; class Campylobacteria; order Campylobacterales; family Sulfurovaceae; genus Sulfurovum. The sequence continues at coordinate 324 of JALVXW010000070.1, read as the reverse complement.
TGTCTCTTCTAGTAGCTCTAAAAATTCATCTCTACTCATTTTTATCCTTTTTAAAAACTCTTATTTTTGGAGCATATATACCATCTATATCTACAAGAGATGCTCCCCAACTAAGTCCTATCCCAAAACCAGCAAATACAACTTTGCTATTTGTGTTTGAAAACTCTTCACTCAAAAATCCATTAATTGTTCCAGCAATAGATGAAGAGTTTTGATTTCCATAAGTAGTTACCGTGCTCATAGGCAACCTATCTTCACTAACCCCTAGTCTCTTAGCAATATTTTGCAGAATATATCTATTGGCTTGATGAAGCACAAAATAGT
>JALVXW010000069.1 GCA_027038155.1 Sulfurovum sp. | reverse complement strand
CTCTCTTTTTACAAAGTGGTCAAAAGAGTTCATGTAAACATTTGCAAAAAACTGGCTTGTGAGGTTTCCTATGGGAAGACCTCTATTTTTAGGTATTTTAAACAGTGTCTTGTGGGGCGGCAGGGCATCAAGCCCTTTAAGGTTGCCTTTAAACAAATAGTTTTTTGTAGGGTCATGATAGATGAGTGTATGGGCTAACCACAAGATGTCATCTTTGTTTTCAAGTTCACTTTTATGCACATCTCTATAAAGTTTTTTATACAGTATATCTTTATTGAGTTGATAAAAAAAGCCTTTGATGTCTAGCTGCAGGTAGTAGCCGTTTGGGTCAGACTGCATCCACCCTGCTACTCTTTTTTTAGCTTGGTGTATGCCTCTGCTTTTACGATTATTGTACACATCATAAATGAACTTTTTTTCATACATCTCTTCTATCTTGTCTATGAGTATATGGTGGACTACTCTGTCTTTAAAGTCTGCTGCAAAAACTTCTCGAAGCTTAGGAGAAGAGGCTAAAAAACAGATGGAAGTACCTACCTTGTAACTTCGGTTTTGCAGAGCATGGCTTAAATCCCACAGGTTTTCTATAAGATTATGTTCAAATTTCAAGGCATTAATAGTGTTACGTTTGTTTTGACGACAAGCAATATATGCTTTATAAACATTTTGAAATGTGAACATTTTCTTTCTCCTTTTTCAATAAATCCGTAGGGGGCGATTGCTATCGCACCAATAAAAATATGCATGAGATAAAAGGCTATTTTACCATTCAACCCATTGGTGCGATGGCATACCCCAAGGGCATTTCCGTTGGGCATCGCCCCCTACACATTTTCATGCAATTAGGGTGATAATATAATCACCCCATTTTTTACTCTCCGTCTCGCACACAACGCACATAATTGCTATTGGACTTATTGTTCCAATTGTCGTTGCCGTTGTTGAAGTTGACACTCCACAATACTAATAAATAGCGAAAAATGAATAATGAAAAAATTTTACTTTGCATTGTTTTTCTTTGCTGTATTTATGCTTGATACCAAAAGTTTTATGAGTTCTTCTATATCTGGCTGTATGCTTTTAAACATTTTCTCATCTATATACTTTGCATCTTTTAACAAAGAAAGCCAATACAATGTTTCGTTGGCTTCTTTGAGTCCTATGCTTAATTTAGAGATAAAATCTATCTTAGACTGACCAAATTCAGCCTCTGATACCAAAGCCCCTACTGCTGTACCACTTCTAAGAACCTGCTTACTCAAAACATATTCTTTATGGCTACACAGATACCTATAGAGCTTCACAACTCTAAGAGCAAAAGCATAACTTTTAGTTTTCAAAATATTTTCTTTCATAAAAAACCTTTTTCATAAAGTATACACAGCTAAAAACCAAAGTCCAAAAAATATGTCATATTGCCATATATTTTAATCAAACCACAAACCAACAAACATTCTTCATTTTTCATTTTTCATTTTTCATTAAATCAAAGCTGTCCGTCTCGCACACAACGCACATAAAGGCTACTGGACTTATTGTTCCAAAAGTCGTAGCCGCCGTCGAAGTAGACACTCCACGCAAAGTTCTCGTTGCCGACTACAGTGCTAGAAGACCAATAATGGCCCGAGACTACATTTTGAAAATAGCTTGTATCTATAGCGGGATTTTGTTTGCTTCGGTCTGCTATATTCATAAGCTCATCTATAGTTGGAAGCCTCCAGTCTGTGTAACCTCCTAAAGTCAAGTTTGCACAATACGTTGTTGCAGTGTCGCCTGAAGTATCTGTACATTTACTTGTATCTTGGGTTTGTCCATTTTGTCCTTTACAAATGTCATAGTTAGTCTGCGTCAACCATGGCTTTGTCACACTAGAGACATCGGCATCATCTGCCCACTCTAAGTTTGTAATATGGTCTGTAACAATATCTGTAGCATCATCTCTGGTGTAGCTAGGCTCTACACCTTTTTGGTAGAATCCATCATCTTTAAGACTACCATCTGTTACCTCGTCCCCACCTTCATTGTAACTTTTGATTTGTCCTGTCTTTTTTATCTGAATGTCTGGTTTGGTTATCGTGATTTGCACACTATCACTGCTACTCACCCCTGCATCATCTACCACGGTTAGACGAATGTTGTATCTGCCTGCACCTATGGTTCCATAAGAAGTATATGTTTCTGTTTCGCTCAAAAGCTCATAAGGGGTAGCCCACCAATAGCAGGCTAAGCTTCCGTCTGCATCTGTACTCTGTGAGCCGTCAAGATGAATAGCCTCTCCATAGCTAAGCGTCATATCTTCCCCTGCCTCTGCCACAGGTGCTACATTGCCTGAAGTATCAGGTGCAGGTGCCCCTTTGAATGCCAAGATACCATAACTGTTGGTAAGGTTGATAAACTCTTGTGAGCCCAAAAAGCCATCAAGCACCTCTGCTCTGCTGGTGCCACTGTTGAGTTGTGTCATCCAGCTCTCAAAACCTGCTGTATCTGCTGCTCTGTCAAAGAACGCACTGTAGAGGTCATTAAGGTATTGGGTATTGGTTTTGCTCTCTATGTTGTACTCTGGAGAGAAGATAAAGCCTTTGGCTATCTCTGCCCCTGTACCTGCACCTGTACTGAGCAGCCCTGTCCAGTATGCAAGTCCTCCTGCATCTGCATCACGCCCCAAGATAACAGAGTAGAAACGTTTGACAAAGTTATCGAGTGCAACAGAGCTAAAGGCTGCACCCTCATAGGCCTGTATGCCATACTCAGAAGAGAGATTGGCAAACTCAGAAGAGTAGATAAAACCATGGCTCACCTCTTCTCTGCTCATCCCCTCTGCCAGTTTGGTTTTCCAGTAGGCAAAACCATCTGGGTCTGGATTTCTGTTAAAGAAAGCTTTATAGAGTGTAGTCATAAAAGCATCATCACTTGTATGTTTGTTGATAAACTCTTGCGAGAAAATAAATCCATTTGCCACATCTGCACCTGTTTTGGTATGAGAGGTAAGGGCATTGGTCCAGCTGTCTAGGCCTGCATTGTCTGGCTGTCTGCCTAGCACCTCTGCATAAAAGCGTTGGGCGAAGCTTTGGACTTTGTAGATTTGTTGACAGTTGGGTGTGGCGTGCAGGAGTGTGGCAACAAGGAGGCTGCTTAGGAGTAGGTTTTTGGGTATTTGCATTCTTTTTCCTAGTGTTGATATAATCAACAAGTATAGCAAATAACTCTCTCTCTCTCTCTCTACAATTTTAGCTTAAAAATTGCTTAAATTTTGGTTTTGGGTGGTTTGGTAACATGCGGAACAATTTTAATGCCTAAACCTTTGAAACACTTTCTTAAAATCAAGTGTTATATTACACTCAAGGTCATCAAAATCCAATACCTCATGTGTAAAGTCGGCTACTTTTATAAACTTGCCATCTTTTAGACTATAGACTTTTGCTTTAAGGTCATCAGGATATACAAGTATATAGTACCGAACACCTTCAGCTTCATAGATGTCAAACTTCACTGTTTCATCTTTTTTGGCTGTAGAGGGGCTAAGTATCTCTACTACTATCTTTGGGGCTTTAGTCAAATAGGCTTCATGTTCATCATCACACAC
>JALVXW010000068.1:1916-3622 GCA_027038155.1 Sulfurovum sp. | reverse complement strand
CACATAAATATCATAATTATCCAACCACAAAGGTACGGGATGTTTTACTTCATAGATAAGGATAAGTACCGAAGAGACCACTAAAAAAATAATGGTAATATCAAAATAACGTTTATAGCGGTTATTGACATCAAAAAGCAGCTCTTTGGCAAACTGCTTTAGCTGTCTATAAGACTTGGAACGATGAAGCCATAGTGCAAAAGAGAGAAGTGACTCTTTCATAACCCATGCTCCTCTATGTTTGTCATCAGGAGAGTCTCTGTTTCAATAATGTGTTTACTTTTGCTGGATTGGCTGTACCTTTAGATGCTTTCATTGTTTGCCCCACAAAGAAACCAAAGAGTTTATCTTTGCCCGATTTATACTCCTCTACTTTCTCCTGATTGTTTGCCAAAATTTCATCAATAATAGCCAAAATAGCCCCATCGTCACTCACTTGTGCAAGCCCCAGCTCCTCAATCAGTGCCTCCACATCACGACTCTCATGCTCCATCATATAATCAAGAAGCTCTTTGCCCCCTTTTCCAGAGATAGTATCGTCTGAGATTTTAGCTACCACTTTGCCCAGTGTCTTTGCATCAATAGGTGAATTTTCTATGCTGTAGCCTGCTTTGTTTAGGCGTCCAAGAAGTTCTGAGGTAAACCATGTAACGGCCGTCTTGGGTACCGCACCCTGCTCTAACATCTCTTCAAAATAGTACGCCATCTCTTTCTCTGCGGTAATCACCAATGCATCATACATTTTAAGCCCAAGCTCTTCGGTATAGCGTTTGACTTTGGCATCTGGGAGTTCAGGCATGATTTTTGCCTCGTCTATCATCTCTTGTGTTACAACAAGTGGACGCAAGTCTGGGTCTGGAAAGTAGCGATAGTCCGCCGCTTCTTCTTTGCCACGCATAGAACGTGTCTCACCTGCATCTACATCCCACAAACGCGTCTCTTGATACACTTCTGTCTCATAGAGACCATCTTCATAGGCTTCTGTCTGACGTTGCACTTCATAATGAATCGCTGCGGCTACAAACTTAAATGAATTAATGTTTTTTATCTCTACTCTTGTACCAAATGCCTCTTGCCCTTTGGGACGGATAGAGACATTTACATCACACCGAAATGACCCCTCTTGCATATTTGCATCACTGATATCCAAGTAACGCACTGTAGCGTGAAGCTTTTTCAAATACGCCACCGCTTCATCTGCACTACGCATATCGGGATTTGAGACTATCTCCAGCAGTGGTGTACCTGCACGGTTTAAATCTACCTTAGAGTACTCCCCCTCATGCATATTTTTTCCTGCATCTGCCTCTAAGTGTGCCTGTGTCAAACCAATGGTTTTTTGACTACCATCTGGCAAATCTATCGCAATCTCCCCTTTTTGTACAATAGCATTGGTAAACTGGGTAATCTGATACGCTGACGGACTATCTGGATAAAAATAGGATTTTCTATCAAAATGTGATGTGTGGTTCACATGAGCATTGATAGCATAGCCAAGTCGCATCGCTTTGATTGCTGCTTCTTTATTGACCACTGGCAAAGCACCAGGAAGAGCCAGACAGGTAGGACAGGTATTGATATTTTGATGCTGGGCAAAAGAGGTAGGACAAGAGCAAAAAAGTTTTGTTTTTGTGTTAAGCTGTACGTGCACTTCAAGACCAATAACGGTTTCAAACATAGTGATATATCCTCATTTAATAATTAAA
>JALVXW010000068.1:0-1816 GCA_027038155.1 Sulfurovum sp. | reverse complement strand
TTAAAGATATTATAGCGTTTTGGTAATTTGAGAGAGTTTAGGAGATCTCCAGCTTTTCTTCTTTTCTATTTGCTACTTTTTGAAGTAATGCTGTTTGATGTTTCAAAAGATCCAACTTCTCCCTGGAGACAATAAAATGTTCCAGTAGCAACACACCTACCAACCCTGGTATAGAAGCAAACACCGCAGAGATAACAGCAAAGAAAAAAGAGTTAGAATAGTAAGAGAGAAAGGCAGTAAGAGCACCTACAATAGATGCTCCCCATGAGATACCTAAAAGAAAATTAATAACAAAAGACAACGCTTTCTCTTCTAGTCTCATTGGCTTATACACACTTAAGTTTTAGTGATCTTCATCAACAGCAACTGCACCTGCAAGATAAACGTAGATAAGAATCATAAATACAAACGTCTGAAGCAGTGCCGAGAACGAAAGCAACAGGTATGCCGGAAGTGGTGCAATAAATGGTACCAACATAAGAAGTACCCATAAGAACAAGTCATCCCCTTTGATATTACCAAACAAACGGAAAGAGAGAGAGATTATTCTTGAGATATGAGAGACAATTTCAATAGGGAACATAAGTGGTGCAAGTACTTTTACCGGCCCTGCAAAGTGTGCAAAATATTTGACTACACCATTCTCTTTAATACCTTCGTAGTTGTAGTAAAAAAATACCATAAGTGCCAAAGGCAATGTTACATTAATGTTTGAAGTAGGAGATTCGAAGCCTGGGATAATACCAATAACGTTAGAGACAAAAATAAAGAGCCCAACAGCCGCTACAAGTGGCAAATACTTACGAGCAAGCTCTTCACCAATGACATCTTTACCCATAGCGATTACACCACCAAGGTATGCCTCCATTACATTTTGTGCACCTGTAGGTACAGCTCTAAGTCTTTTTGTAGCCATTTTGGCAATAAGCAATACAATTACAGAAACCAAAAGCAAATGAGCCACCAATACAATTGAGTGGTTATGCTCTCCAAAAATACCGCCAAGGTAAGTAAATACACCTTCCATAAAACATCCTCTTGTATAAAATAATTGTGGCGATTATAGCCTTTTTGTACTTAGAAGTTCCCTATATTTCTTTTTAAAAAGTAAAATGTTCACCCAGATAGTGCTTACGTACATTTTCATCTTTGGCTATCTCTTCTGATGTACCCGTAGCCAACATCTCTCCACTACGCATCACATACGCTCTGTCACAAATCCCCAATGTTTCACGTACATTATGGTCGGTAATGAGTATCCCCATATCAAGCTCTACAAGTTGCTTAATAATATTTTGTATATCCAATACAGCGATGGGATCCACCCCTGCAAAAGGCTCATCTAGTAGCAAAAACTTAGGCTCACCTACCAATGCTCTGGCTATCTCAACCCTACGTCTCTCTCCCCCACTTAGACGTACACCAAGTCTTGAACGAATAGGCTCAATATTAAAAATCTCAAGCAGTTTTTCTATACGTGGCGTCACAACCTCTTTGGGAATATTCAATGCTTCAGCGGCAATAAGAAGATTCTCTTCTACAGTAAGGTCTTTAAAGATACTGGACTCTTGAGGCAAATAGCCTATCCCCATTTGGGCACGAGCACTCAATGGTAGATGCGTAACATCTTCCCCATCTAAAAAAACCTGCCCTTGTGTCGCATCGGTCAATCCACATACCATGTAAAAAGAGGTGGTTTTACCTGCACCATTGGGACCTAAAAGCCCTACTATCTCTTTCGATTTCACACGAAGAGAGATGTCGTGTACGATTTGTGTTTTTTTAATGGTTTTAGCGAGGTTGATGGCTTCAAGTG
>JALVXW010000067.1 GCA_027038155.1 Sulfurovum sp. | reverse complement strand
TATTGACCTTTTTGGCATGGTTTAGCAGTTCTCTAGCCACAGGCAGCAGTGTCTGGAGTATAAGTGATGACTTACCAGAACCACTCACCCCAGTCACACAGACAAAGTTAGATAGAGGTATTTTGGCATCAAGGTTTTTAATGTTATTAAGTGTCACATTTTTTATCTCTATCCACTCTTTTTGAGGGGTGTGGTGTGGGTAACTTATCTCTTTTTTGCCATACATATACTCCGCAGTAAGTGTTTTGGCTTTAGCCAATTTTTTGGCATCACCCGCAAAGACCACCTCTCCACCATAAGCCCCAGCCCCAGGACCAATATCGATAATGTAATCCGCTGCCAAAATCGTCTCTCTGTCATGCTCTACCACAATCACCGAATTACCTTTGTCTCGCAAAGAGTTGAGTGTACGTATAAGCTTCATGGTGTCTCGTTCATGCAGTCCAATGCTTGGTTCATCCAAGACATACATCACTCCAGTAAGCCCAGAGCCTATCTGAGAGGCTATACGAATACGCTGTGCCTCTCCGCCAGAGATGCTTCGTGCATCACGGCTCAGTGTGATGTACCCCAAACCAACATCATGTAAAAAATAGAGTCTCTCATAGAGCTCTTTCAGAATGGATTGTGCTATCATCTTCTGTTGAGAAGTCAAGTGTGCAAAACTCTTTGGGTCAGCGAAGAGTGCATAGGAGTTCTCAATAGGCATATCAATAATATCTGCAATATTCAATCCATCAATCTTCACTGCCAATGAACGTGGACGAAGCCGATGCCCCCGACATTTGTCACACACCTTTTCTGTCATATACTCTGCCATATCTTTTTCATCTTTAAACATATCATGTGCAAACTTGACAACCCCTGGCCACTCACGTTTGAGCTTGTGTCGTTTCCATGTAAACTCTACACTGCCACCATTGCCATAGAGGATAGCTTTTTGCTGATGGCTTTCAAGTTCTCCATAAGGCACTTTAATATCTATGTTATTTTGTTCACAAAAGGCATTGAGAAACTTCGTATAGTAGCTCTTGTTAAACCCATACATAATCTTAACAGCACCCTTGTCGATGCTGAGTTCCGAGTCTATCACTTTTTTGAGGTCTATCGCATAGCGAATACCCAGCCCATCACAGGCAGGGCAAGCCCCTTTTGGAGAGTTAAATGAAAAACTTACAGGCTCTAGCGGCTCAAACGAAAGTTTACAGTCAAAACAGGCCAAATGTTCAGAGTAGTGCATATGTGGACGCTCAAACTCTATCTCTTCATGGTTAAGCACCTCTATCTCAAGCTCACCATAGCTCTCTTTGAGTGCTTTTTCTACATCCTGTCCTATACGGTCATGGTTCTCCTCTTTAACCACCACACGGTCAATAACCACTTTAATGGTATGTTTTTTTGTTTTACTAAGCTCTATCTCATCATCTAAGCGTACCATCACACCATCTATCATCGCCCTGACATAGCCTTTGTGTCGTAAAGACTCAAGCATATCCGAGAATGTACCCTTTTTCTCTTTGACAAGAGGTGCCATCACCACCAGTTTGGCACCCTCAGGAATACGCAGTACCTCCTCAATAATATCAGATGCCGACATAGAGGAGATAGGCTTGCCACACTCATGACAGTGCTGTTCTCCTACACGTGCAAAAAGTAAACGCAAATAGTCATATATTTCTGTAATCGTCCCCACTGTAGAACGTGGGTTTTTAGAAGTGGTTTTTTGATCAATCGCAATTGCAGGTGTCAAGCCCTCAATTTTGTCAACATCTGGCTTACCTACGCGCCCCAAAAACTGTCTGGCATACGAAGAGAGAGACTCTATGTAGCGTCTTTGCCCCTCTGCATAGAGTGTTGAAAAGGCCAATGTTGATTTACCTGAACCTGAAATTCCTGTGACTACCACTAATTTGTTTTTAGGAATGCTTATATCTATATTTTTTAAATTATTCTCTCTTGCACCATAAACATGTATCATATTCTACCCTCAATATTGAATCCAAATGATACAATAGAAATTACCAAACTAGCAAAAGTCATTGCACCGTGGGCATTTACAAATAATCATCGATTAACCTAAGGGTTAACCTGCCCAGAGGAAATGCCCTTGGGGTACAAATTCTTTGCAAACACCCACACTGCAAGCACTATTGCTAATTTTGGCAATCCTATTGCATCATTTGAATTAAAGAGATATTTTACTGTAAAATTATAAAATATAGTCAATTGTTATGAAAATAATTTGATGATTAAAAATAGATGAAGTGGTGGGTCGGGGGAGACTCGAACTCCCGACCACTCGGTTATGAGCCGAGTGCTCTAACCAACTGAGCTACCGACCCTGGTTAGATAGTTTCTCCAATAATCAATGAAAATCTTTTGTTTGCATCGTTATTTTCGAGTCAGAATTATAGCGATTATAATCTTTAAAAGCAATAAGATTTTGCAAAATTCCAAAAATTACTGCAAAAATAATAAAAGATGTCCCACCATGACTAAAAAGAGGCAAAGGAAGCCCCACAACAGGAGCCAATCCTATGACCATATAGATATTGACCCCCATATAGACAAAAATAAGAAATGCCAAACCAGAAGCAAATGCCTTGATAAGATAATCTTTGGCATACTTAGCAGAGATATAGAGTAGATTAAAAATAAGCAATATATACAAAATAATCACTGCCATCATCCCTTTAAACCCCAACCGCTCACCTAAGTAAGCAAAGATAAAATCTGTAGAAGAGACAGGCAAAAACTTTAATTGTGTTTGTGTCGCCTCCTCTTTTGCTTTACCCTCAACGCCTCCTGAACCTATGGCTATCAGTGCCTGCTTGACATGATAGCTGGGTTTACCCATAAAATCTGCGACACGTTTTTTTTGATAGGGTTTAAGTTGTCCATAAAGCACTGGAGCAGAAAGCCCCAATATCACTGCAATACTTACCCATATTTTCCAATTTATCCCCACCACAAACAATACGCCATACCCCGTAATCAGCAACACCAATGCTGTTCCCAAATCTGGCTCTTTGGCAATAAGAAGAAAGGGGATAACAATCACAACAGAGAGTTTGATAAAATCCCAAAGACCATACCCCTCCTGCGGTGGAGGTGTACGCCCCACAAGGTAACCAAGCATCATAATCACAGAGACTTTAATAAACTCCGAAGGTTGCAGTGTCACACCCAATCCTGGAATCTCTATCCATCTTTGTGCCCCAAGAATAGATTTGCCTATAAATTCAACAGCCAAAAGAAGCACTAAGTTACCTAAATAAAAAATAGGTACAAACCACCATATAATCTCTCGCCATGGGATAAAAGCTGAGACAATAAAAACAACAAAAGCAATACCATAATAGACCATCTGTTTTGTAAAGAGATGTGGATTGATTTCATAAACAAGATAAGAGGAGAGAATAAAAAGTGGAATCACTTGAATCATGAGCGAGTATGAAAAATGTTTAAGAATACGTTTATCAAAATGAAACCATGACACCATTTAGTTACCTTTTTTATTGTGAATTAGGTATTATATCCAAAAGCCATTAAGGAGTTTCATGCTTCGTTTTTATCAGTTTAAACACTTCTTGGAATTTGCACTCTATCATGGCGTAAGCATGAAAGAAAAAAAGATGCCTTACC
>JALVXW010000066.1 GCA_027038155.1 Sulfurovum sp. | reverse complement strand
AATCAATATTGTGACCATCATTTCCCTCTACAAGACGGATACTCTTAATTTTGGTACCTACCTTAATGCCATCGCTGCTCCCTTTGACTTTGAGGTCTTTTATTACTGTTACACTGTCACCGTCTTGTAAGATATTGCCATTGGCATCTTTAACAACAAGCCCTTCCTCTTCCTCTTCTGGTGCATCTGCTGCATCTTTGTTCCATTCGTATGCACACATAGGGCAAATATAGAGACTCCCCTCTTCATAGGTATATTCACTGTCACATTTTGGACAATTTGGTATGGTTGACATATTTTTCCTTTATCTTTTTAATAATAAGCGTATTTTACTCTTTTTATTTTAATCTATAGGCTATCTTTTGCTCTTTTTCCAATACTTCATCTTTGGTGCCATCTTTTACAATTTTTCCTTGCTCCAGCACTAAAATCCTATCGGCTAACGCATACGAAACTTCTGCATCATGGCTTACCATCAAAGTGGTAGTGCCAAAGGCTCTATGGAGTTTAGCTATCTCCTCCTGAAGTGTGGTACGCATCTTCTCATCCAATGCAGAGAGAGGTTCATCCATAAGTAGCAGCTTGGGTCTGTTCATCATAGCACGACAGAGACTTACGCGTTGCTTTTGTCCACCACTAAGGTTTTTGACATTACGTGTCGCTAGACCTGTAAGTTCGGTAAGGCTGAGTAGCTTTTGGGCTAAGGCTTTGTCCTCTCTTGCAAAAAGCAGGTTTTGCTCTACACTCATATTCTCAAAGAGTGCATAATCCTGAAAGACAAAGCCTATCTCTCTTTTTTGTGGGGCTAAATTATTCCATAAATGCCCCGCTACACGTATCTCTCCTTTGGCTTTTTCAAGCCCTGCTAGAACCCTAAGCAGTGTGGTCTTACCAGAACCACTCTCTCCCATAATTACAACAAAACTACCCTGTTCTATCCGTACATCTACACGAAGCACCATGGCCCCCTGACTGCCCTGTAGGGGTTTTTGTATCGCTATTTCTAACACTATACTATGCCCACCTTTTTTTGAGAGTGGTTAAAAAAATAGACAGACAGAAGTACCAAAAAGCTCATCAGTACCATCACGGCACTATAGATGTGAGCCTTGCCATACTCCATCACCTCAACCATCTCATAGATGGCCACAGAAGCTACTTTGGTCTCGTTGGGTATGCTCCCCCCTACCATAAGCACTACACCAAACTCACCCACCGTGTGAGCAAAGGTAATAATGAGTGCCGTAATAAGTGCTGGTTTCATGTTGGGCAGTGCCACATGCCAGATGGTCTGAAGTTTGGATTTCCCTGCAAGGTAGGAGGCTTCGAGCATATGCCTGTTAAGAGATTCAAAACCATTTTGTAGAGGCTGTACCATAAAAGGCAACGAGTAGAAACAAGAAGCCACAACCAAACCTGTAAAAGAAAAAACCAGTTGCACACCAAAGAGGTTATGCAAAAACCCACCCAATGAAGCGTTAGGAGAGAGTGCCACCAAAATGTAAAACCCCAGTACAGAGGGAGGCAACACAATAGGCAAAGCGGTAACAGCTTCAAAAAAAGGTTTGCTTTTGGACTTTGTCTGAGAGAGCCACCATGCAAAAGGCAAAGCTATAACAAACAGAATAAAAGTTGTTACCCCTGCGAGTTTAAAAGAGAGTATAAACGGTGTCATATCCATTAGGGTACCTCATAGCCATAAGCACGCAATATCTCTTTGGCTTTTTTGCTAAACATAAAGTCATAAAATGCTTTCACTTCCTCATTGTCTTTTCCCCGTGTAAGTATCACAATCCCTTGGTCTATAGGGGTATAGAGGTTTTTATCTATCTCTGACCAGTGTATGGCTTCATGGTATTTGTTCATTTGAGGTGCAAAGAGTGATGACTTTGCAACGATGCCTATGTCTGCTACAGAAGTAGCATAAAGAAGGGTTTGAGCGATGGACTCTCCATAGACAAACTTCTTTTTGAGCGTTTGGTAGAGTTTTGCATTTTTTAATGCCTCTTTGGTTGCCACTCCATAAGGTGCCGTCTTTGGGTTTGCTACGGCTATCTTTTTTATATCTGCATTGGCGAGTGTCTCTATCTTGATACTAGGGTTATGCTTTTTTTGTGAAAATATCGCCAACGCACCCTGTGCATATACCATAGGCTTTGTTGTTGTCATACCATGGGCATAAAGTCTTTTTGGATACTTCATATCTGCTGACATAAAAAGCATATAGGGTGCTCCATGGCTTATCTGTGCAAAAAGTTTTCCCGAACTTCCCACTATCACATTGAGATGACTCTTTGGGTGTGCTTGATGAAAAGCTTTTACCAATGGCTTTATGGCATAAGAGACATTGGCTGCAACGGCTACGGTAATGTCAGAAGCAAACAAAACATGAGAAAGCAGTACAACAATAACAAAAAAACGTTTCAACAATACTCCTTTTACAATCCCAAAATTTTAAAATCTCAACCAATATCCAACCCATCCCAAAACGCATCATAATCCAGATTGGTCATAGAGGCATCCTCTTCTATCCCTTTTTCTATAAGCTTTTTTTGTTCATTTACAAAGTACTGTTCCAGTGCCTCTTCAATGATGAGATTTACATCTTTTTTTAGTATCTCGGAAAATCCTAGCAAATCATCAATGGTGCTTTGTTTGAAGTGTATAGTTATAGTATCTTTCATGAACCTAGTTGACTTTACCTAAAATATGCGAGACGATTCTGTAGCCGTGATTGAGTGCAATGGCAATGCTCCCACCAGAAGCAAATGCAATATCTCCAGCAAGATAGAGTCCTTTGACTTCACTCTCATAGTTTTCGTCAAATATCGGTTCACCTCGTTCATCTAGCGTAAATCCACAGGCCCTTAAAAACTCTTTAGGCGTTGTGCCACCTATAGCATAGACGATTCTGTCATATACTTCGTGTGTGCCATCTGCATAGTTTACCCCTATCTGCCCCTCTACACTCTCTATGCTCTCTATGTCAATGCCCAGTTTCAATGTTACACGCTCATCTTCAACATACTGGTAAATCATCTCTTGGTTGGTAGGGTTTGGTCTTGTAAGGTCATTACGTCTATAGGTTAAGGTCACATCATTGGTGTCACTAAGTTCGCAAGCATACTCCACTGCCGAGTCTCCTCCACCCACAACAAGTATATTCTCACTATTGCTACATTTATCAAGATTATAGCCCACTTGCGAACGTAGAGATGGCGGTATCTTATACGCTGGTTTATTGGGCTTTCCCATACGTCCGATAGAGACGATAACATGATGGCTTTTGAAGGTACCACAACTACTCTCCACCGTAAAGAGATCACCCTCTTTGGTTACTTTTTGTACTTCACAGTTAAACTTACTGTCTATGGCTTCATCATCTAAAAGTTTATCAAAATAGTTAAGCGTACTCTCTTTGGTACCATCAACAAAATCTATATTTCCTTCAAGCTCCACTGCTTGCCCCTGCCAGTCTTTATCTACACGTTTTTTATCTTTGTAAAACTTGCGTATGGTATGCGAATGATTTTCGGTTTTTTCTATAAGTAGCACTTTTTCAAGCCCCAACTCTTTTGCCTCTACCACAGCTCCTATCCCACCAGGACCACCACCAATGATGATCAAATCATAAACACTCTGCATACACTATTCCTTTAGAGGTTTCTTTTTTATTATTGTAGCACTTCTTAGAACGTATTGTACAAAAGAGATACAAAAAAAACACTACAACAGAAAAAAATCTCAAAAAGGTATAGTTATGAAACAAACCTACAAAGACTGCAAAATATTTTTAGCTCCTTCTAAGTTTTACATGTATGCTATTTTAAACCCAAGCTATCTTTTGCCCTATATGCATATCAAGCAAGTAGTGGCTGAGAGAAAAAAACATCTACTGTTTCTCTCAACTGTAAAACATCTTCTGTACGGTTAATCTCATCTCTAAAAACAGAAGCACCAGCGTACCCTGCTTTTGAGTAAGCATGTAGATTTTTTCTAAAAATAATGGCACCATACTTCCCATAATAGGCTACCATCTGGTCAAAATGCTCCAAGACTACCTCATGTATAAGTTCGGATGTAGCCTCTTGCATTCCCTCTTTAATCTGTTTAAATATCCATGGTTTTCCTACCGCAGCACGTCCTATCATGATGCCCTCAGCACCTGTATATTCCTGTACCCATTTTGCTTTTTGGGGGCTATCTATATCACCATTGGCAAACATAGGAATGGAGATATGTTGCTTTATCTCGGCCAAAGCATCATAATCTACTGGAGCTTTATAGCGTCCTGCTCTCGTACGTCCATGCACAGCAATGTAGTCTGCACCAGACTCCTGACAAATACGTGCGATTTCAACATGATTTTTTTCGTTGAAGCCTAAACGGAACTTTACAGAGGTGTACTCTTTGTTGGAGTATTTTTTGATGGTCTCAATCACTTTTGCCATTTGTGGCAAATCGGTTAAGAGTGAAGAGCCTTGTAGATTGTTGACTACCTTTGGTGCAGGACAGCCACAATTGAGATCAATACCAGCTACATCTTCACGCATATTAATAATCTCTACTGCTTTTTTAATCACCTCCAGATCTGAGCCTGCAATCTGTATAGCATAAGGATTTTCAATAGGAGCACGTTCAAGCATTTTATATGTTTTTTTAGAGTTATGAACAAGTGCATTGGAGCTTATCATCTCCGACACGGTAAGGTCTACACCAAATTTTTTTACAACTGAACGGAAAGGAAGATCTGTAAAGCCCGCTAAAGGGGCTAACGCATAGAGAGGTTTAGAGAAATCTAAAGTTGGCATTCAAAAAAATTAAGATCGTACTTTTTTACAAAGTGTAGATATATCTATAATATCTTCAAGTTTATATTTACTGTTAGCTTTTTTAAGTGCATAGAGTGCTCTAAACTTTACAAACTCATTTTCTCCTTGCTCATCAAGATAATTGGCTACCTGATCAAGAAGTTCATATTCAAAAAGAAGATACAAATAGGCATTTTGTGCTTTTTCATCTTTTGTTTGGTATGCTCTAAAGAGTTGCAAATTTTCTTCTGGTTTAAAGTATTTTTTTGTAATTTCTGCAATCTTTATGTATGCTTCACATTTCATAGGAAGTACAGAGATAAAATCATTTAAAATCTCACCTGTGAGCCCTAAATCATCCTCATCATCAATACGGTTAAGCATCACTAAAAAGTTTTTTATATCAAACACCTTAGCATACTTGCGTGCAGCAGCAAAATCCTCTTTTTGTGCAAAAATTCTTAATGCTTCTGCCTGTACAGAATCGGAGTATTCTGTTCTTGAACGCATAACCTCTTCTACAAACTTCTCATCCGATTCAAGACGGTTCAATCTATTTTTAACAAGAATAGGGTTGCCACTGTTAAAGACTTTAAGCATCTTATGCTCTTTAAAATCTACATATTCGCCATTATTTACTTTTTGGATAAGGTTTACCACACGAGATAGTCTAGGAGTAAGCCCCTCTACATTATCGGTTGCGGTAAGCAAAGATTTACTCAAAAGAACAGCTGAATTTTTAATATCATCAATCACATATTTTTGTTTTTTAGGCTCATGCACAAGTGACCAATAGAGAGCATCTTCTACTTTGCCTATATCTTTTTTCCATTTTTTGATTTGGAAATAGTTTTTTAGACCATAAAAGAGCATATGTGCCACTGTAAACAGAAACAATAGTACCAGTGGCAAAATAATCCATAATGTAATGGGCAACTCTATATTTAATATCTCAAGGCGATACTTCCCCAAATCAAGTGTATAGACATATCCTCCTATAAGCAAAATATAAGCTAATGCCACAAAAGTATAAAGACCTAATTTCATGATAACTCCTTAGTGTTGTTCTTTTTCGTTGATCTCCCGACATGTGATACAGAAGCGTGCAAAGTTTTTTACCTCCAGACGTTTATACCCTATCGGCTCTTCACACATTTCACAAATACCAAATATCCCTTTTTTTATTTTATCCAAAGCAAGTTCAATTTCGTTTAATTCTTTACGTTGTTGTACCAAAATAGCACTATCTACAACTGTTTCTACAACAGCGGCCGCAAAATCTCCCTCATCATTTAGCTCTTGCAGTCTCATTTGATCAAGCTCCAACGTTGTGCCTGTAAGATTTTTTTCTATCTGCACTCTTCTATCAAGTAATTTGTTTTGGAACGCATCCAATTCAGTTTGTGTCAACATATATCTCTTCCTATTTATGGTATGGATGGTTATGGTTAATACTCAGACCTCTAAAAATCTGCTCAAGCACTACCACTTTCATCAATTTATGTGAAAGCGTTATTTTACCAAATGATATAGCATTATTACATTTATCCAAAAAATCCCTCTCAAAGCCGTATGCACCGCCGATAAAGAGATTTACCTGTGCGCTATCCTTAAACAATTTTGCGAAATCATAACTATCTACCTCCTTAGAGGAGGGATCCAAAGCGATATTGATACCATTTTTCATATATTTTTCCAAAGCTTTTGTATAGGCTCTTTGTGACGCCTCTGGAGAGTTGTCGTGAGCCCTGGCAATCTCTTTATCAAAAACCTCTATCACCTCTATATCTGCAAAAGGTTTGGCTATTTTTATATAATGCTCTATAAGACCGGCATAGAGTCTATCTTTAGATTTTTTATCGATAATCATCACATTAATTTTCACTCTTTTAGTCCCTTTTTTCCCAAATCACGAAATAGAATTCTTTGAATTTGCTTTATGCTCATATTTGTGGGGTTTGCATAAAATTTGAGTCGCACCCATAGGTTCGGCGATGATTTTATGTAAAGTCCACGAATACGATGATGATGCAAAGTCATGAATTTCTATTTCGTGATTTGGGTTTTTATTTTTTGTGCCAATTGATGCACTGCCATGGCATAATAGGCACTGTGGTTGTAGCGTGTAATGACAAAAAAGTTTTTCGCACCATACCAAAGCTCATCATACTTTTTCTTTTGAAGCTTAATAAGCCTTACCCTGCCCTTGTAGTCCCAACGATATATAGGAGATATCCCCTTGAGATGTTTACGATTATATAGATGCTTGTATCCTGTTTTGTAACGATGAAAACGATTGCCTTTGTATTTAACTCTTACAGCCACAGGCTCCCCTGTCTGCCAACCATTTTTTTTTAAATAGTTGGCAATACTTGCTATGGCATCACTTGCACGCTGTAGCGTAATGCGTCCATCTTTATTAAAATCAACACCATACGCTTCGTAGTTACTTGGCATAAACTGCCCTAGCCCTATAGCCCCAGCGTAAGAGCCTTTGACATTTTTGGGGTTAAACCGCTGGGTTTTTGAAAGGTGTAAAAACCTAATAAGCTCTTTTTGAAAAAACCTACTGCGTCTATGCTTTTCAAAAGCCAAAGTAGCAAGTGTATCAAAAACAGGGTATCTTCCTACATTTCCTCCATAGACAGTCTCAATACCAATAATCGCAGCAATATACTCTTTGGGTACACCAAACTGCTTCTGAACACGCTCAAAGATCGTTTTGTATTTGTGTATAAAAGCTACTCCCTGTTTCACCCTACTGGGATTTACCTTTAAGCGAAAGTAGCGTTCCCAAGGACCATATTTGTTATAGAACGCTCTTGTTTTTGCTCTTTGGGCAGGGGTTCTTTTATCTTTTGTTTTTTTCACTCTTTTGCGAGGAAGAAAAAGATGCAGTGCCGACTTTTGTACACGTACATTTCTAAACAGTTTTGTAAGCTCACCTCTTTTAAAATGGTACTTCTTAACCAATGTATTTATTGTATGTATCGCCATACGGTTTTTAGTATAGTCTTTTGCTTCAATTGCAGACAACATCAAAATAAAAAGCAGTAACATTTTTTTCATAAACAGGGGGATATCCTCATTTTTTTGATATTGTAACGTATAGTATGGTAGAATCCTCTTTAAGCGACCCCAAATAATTAAGGTATATGTATGAAACTACTTGTAAGTGCACTAGAACCCTCCTCAAACCTCCACCTCAAAGAGGTACTTTCACACACCAAAGATGTAGAGCTTACAGGTATTTTTGACAAAAATATCAAAAATGGCACACCCTTGTATGACATAAGCCAGATGGCTATTATGGGTGTGGTAGATGCTCTTAAAAAACTACGTTGGTTCTTTAAAGTCGCCGATGAGATGGTAGCACTTGCCAAAGATGCAGATAAAGTTTTATTGATGGACTCTTCTGGTTTTAACTTGCCTTTGGCAAAAAAACTTAAAACAGCATACCCTCAAAAAGAGATTATCTACTATATTTTGCCCCAAATATGGGCCAGTCGTCCTAAACGTGCCATAAAGTTAGAAAAATATTGCGACAGACTCTTGGGCATACTCCCCTTTGAAGTAACCTACTACCCTCACCAAAAAGCAGCGTATGTAGGACACCCATTACTCGATGAGATAGACGTACACAGAGTAGAAGAAGATACAAAAAATGTCATAGCCTTTATGCCAGGTTCACGCAAATCTGAGATAACACGCCTGATGCCTATTTTCTTGGAGCTTAGACGAAAACTGGGCAATGAAATACGTCCGCTTTTGGTCATTCCCCCTTCATTTAGTAGAGACAAAATAGCCAAACTCTACAAAGGAAACCGTGAATTTGAGGTAATACGTAACACACATGAAGCACTCAAACGTGCAGAATTTGCCTTTATCTGTTCAGGTACTGCCACCTTGGAGGCTGCACTGATTGGTGTCCCTTTTACCCTTGCTTACATCGCTAAAAAAGTAGATTTTTTTATAGGCACTAAACTGCTTGGCATTACACAGGTAGGGCTTGCGAATATCATCCTTACGCACTACAACAATACAACCTTGCATAACGAAATACTTCAAGAAGAGGTAACAGTTGACAACCTGCTCAAAGAGTACTACAATACCAACCGAGAAATTTTTGCCAAAAAGGCTAAAGAGTTACGTACCTATTTGGGACATGGAAGTTCCAAAAATGTTGCCAAAATAATCATGGAGTCATTGTGAAAAATATCATTGTAGGATGGATATAGCTCATGCTAGTTCATATCTGTTGCTCGGTAGATAGCCACTACTTCTTACAAAAACTCCAAAAAGAGTACCCCAAAGAGAAACTTGTAGGCTTTTTTTATGACCCCAACATCCACCCCTACTCAGAGTACTACTTACGGCTGCTTGATGTGAAACGAAGTTGTAAAATGTTGGGTATTGAGCTTATAGAGGGAGTGTATGATGTCCAAAACTGGCTAGAGGTGGTACGCGGGTTGGAGCATGAACCAGAAAAAGGGAGTCGTTGCTCTGTCTGTTTTGACAGGCGTTTTGAAGTCTCTGCAAAAAAAGCTTCAGAACTAGGTGAAAATAGTTTCACTTCCACCCTGCTCACAAGCCCCAAAAAATCACTCAAACAACTTCAAATTGCAGGAGAAGCACTTGGCAAAAAATATGGTATCTCCTTTATAGCTCCTGATTACCGTAAATCTTCAGGCACACAAGAGCAAAATATCTTAGCCAAAAAGGATATACTCTACCGTCAAAACTACTGTGGGTGTCTATTTGGACTTAATATACAACGCAAACAGCAAGAGAAACTGGTAGATGAACTTTTTATGCCTATCTCACAACAAATACAGCCAGATTCTATAGAAGAACGTATAGAGATGTATGAAAAACGCTGGAGACTAGAAGAGACAAACAGACCCTACAGGATTATCAAACAACGCTTTTTAAACTGGCGTATGACAATGGGGTGGTTAAAGGTACGCAAAGTGATGACTCCTGTACACTTTTTGCCCTATTCTCATATCAAAAATGAATACAGTAGAGGTAAAATTGAATACAATATAGATGAAATCTATTATCTCAATCGTGATGAAGTACGCTTTATTACACTTGATACCTACAACACTTTGGCTCATACAAACTATCAAAATGTTACAGAACTTATCTTTGCTCCCCCCTCTTTTGCAGATGAAGTAGCTTTACGTGCCACATTGGGGGTAACAGCTTATGATCTCTCTGCAATTATGGTAGTAGATAAAATACCGACAGAAAAAATAGAACTTCGTTGTCAAAGCCGTATTTTTAGTGATGTAAAAGAGCTCTTGATAACACTTTAAATACTTTAATTATCACTTTTTTACCAACTTTTAGATAAAATTGAGATAATTTTTATACAAAGGTTTCCAAGTGCTTTATAATGTTGTTGAGATTCAAAAAATATTACCTCATAGATATCCATTTCTTTTAGTGGACAGAATTACAAAACTTACTGCTGGCGAATATATAGAAGGGTACAAAAATGTATCCATTTCAGAACCCGTATTTCAAGGACACTTTCCTGGACATCCTATCTATCCAGGAGTAATGATTATTGAGGGGATGGCTCAAGCTGGTGGTGTACTTGCTTTTAAGAGTATGGACAATGCGACACAAGAAGAGATAGAAAATAAAGTTGTTTACTTTATGAGTATTGACAAAGCAAAATTTAGATCTCCTGTAACCCCAGGTGACCAACTTGTCTATAAAATCAATGTAATCAAAAACAAAGGTGCCGTATGGCAACTAGATGCCAAAGCCTATGTAGATGACAAAGTGGTTGCACAGGCTGAACTTAAAGCTATGATTGTAGATAAGTAGTCTATTAATGTCTATGATTCATCCTACCTCTATAATAGAAGATGGTGCCACGCTTGGAGAGAATATCACCATAGGTCCCTTTACCTATATTGGCGCGCACGTTACAATTGGTGATGGCACTACGGTTGCTTCACATACTGTAATAGAGGGTCATACAACCATAGGTAAAAATAACCGTATTTTTGCACATGCTGCCATCGGTACCATACCTCAAGATTTGAAATATAATGGAGAAGAGGTTGAGCTGATTATTGGAGACAATAATACCATTAGAGAGTTTACGCTACTCAACCCTGGTACCAAAGGGGGTGGTTCTGTTACCAAAATAGGTAACGGAAATCTTTTGATGGGCTATGTGCATCTAGGACACGATGTGATTATTGGCGATAACTGTATTCTGGCCAATGGTGCAACACTCGCAGGACATGTTGAACTGGGAAATCATGTAGTCATTGGAGGGCTTACCCCCATACATCAATTTGTACATATTGGTGATTATGCCATGATAGGTGGTGCCTCTGCATTGGCACAAGATATCCCTCCTTACTGTCTGGCGGAAGGAAATCGTGCCTATGTTCGCAGCTTAAACCTAACAGGACTCAGACGTCACTTCTCCAGAGATGAGATTAATATACTCAAAGCTGCCTACAAAGAGCTCTTTGAACAAGGAGAAGCCATACAAGAAGTAGCACAAAAACTGTTTGAAACATCAACATCAGAAAAAGTAAAAAAAATGTGTAATTTTATAAAAACCTCCAAAAGAGGTATACCTTTTCAACGGAATAAAAAGAGTGAGGATAAAGAATGAAAATAAACAATAAAGCGTGTAGCTTTTGTGAAGCAACCGAAAGCGACATCAATCCAATTATTGCAGGAGAGAATGCCTATATATGCTCAAACTGTGTTGTCTCTGCCTATAAGATTCTCTTTGGAGAAGAGGAGAAAGAGCAAAGCCATACTCACTTAGAAGCCCATACGCTATATACCCCCAAAGAGATAAATACCATGCTCAATGCGTATGTTATTGGGCAAGAGAAAGCAAAAAAGACACTCTCAGTTGCTGTCTATAATCACTATAAACGTATTTTTAAAGACAATGTAGATGATGAAACACAATTGGCAAAATCAAATGTACTGCTCATTGGACCTACCGGTTCAGGAAAAACACTATTGGCACAAACCATTGCCAGATTTTTAGATGTACCTATTGCAATTGCCGATGCCACCAATCTTACGGAAGCGGGGTATGTAGGAGAAGATGTAGAAAACATCCTTACCAAACTGCTCATGGCAGCAGACGGTGACCCTAAACGTGCAGAGCAAGGCATTGTTTTTATTGATGAAGTAGATAAGATTGCACGCATGGGAGAGAACCGCTCTATTACACGTGATGTCTCTGGCGAAGGTGTACAGCAAGCTCTCCTCAAACTCATAGAGGGATCTGTGGTCAACATTCCGCCAAAAGGTGGACGCAAACACCCCAATCAAGACTTTATTCAGATAGACACCTCCAATATCCTCTTTATCTGCGGTGGTGCATTTGATGGGCTAAATGAGATTTTAAAAAGAAGACTTGGAGCAAATATATTAGGGTTTGGACAAGAGAAACGTTCTAAAAAAGAGGAAGAGAATCTTCTACATCTTGTTGAAGCAGACGATTTGGTAAGCTATGGGCTTATTCCTGAACTTATTGGTCGCCTACATGTTTTTGCAACCCTTGGAGAGATAAGCAAAGAGGATATGGTACGTATTTTGGTAGAACCTAAAAATTCACTGGTCAAACAGTACCAAAAACTCTTTGAGATTGATCATGTTGTATTAACCTTCGAAGAGGAAGCACTGGCACTCATTGCACAAAAAGCACTAGACAGAAAAACAGGTGCGAGAGGATTGCGTTCTATACTAGAAGAGATACTGCTTGATATTATGTATGAATTACCAGAACTTACAGGCTATGAAGTGATTATTACAGAAGATGTTGTAGCAAATACCAGTAAGCCACTATATATAAAAAATAAAAAAACTGCATAAAAAAGAAGGATTTAAAGAATGTTTAAAAAATTATTAGGTGTATTTTCCAATGATTTGGCTATCGATTTGGGAACGGCTAATACATTGGTACTTGTCAAAGGTCAAGGTATTAGCATCAATGAACCATCTGTTGTTGCGATACAGTACGACAAACATGGACAAGAGCGTATTTTGGCAGTAGGTCAAGAGGCTAAAGATATGGTAGGAAAAACACCAGGGAATATTAAAGCCATTCGCCCTATGAAAGATGGGGTTATTGCCGATTTTGAAGTAACAGAGATGATGATTCGCTACTTTATCGAAAAAGCACACAAGCGTAAAAGTTTTTTCTCCCCACGCATTATTATTTGTGTGCCTTATGGGCTTACGCAGGTTGAAAGACGTGCCGTCAAAGACTCTGCTTCCAATGCAGGAGCCAGATATGTCTATCTTATAGAGGAGCCTATGGCTGCGGCTATTGGTGCGGGTATTCCAGTCAAAGATCCCAATGGAAACCTTGTTGTAGATATTGGTGGCGGAACCACAGAGATAGGCGTAACCTCTCTAGGTGGTCTTGTCATCTCCAAATCCATTCGTATTGCTGGAGACAGCATTGATCAGGCCATTATTGATTATATAAAAAAGAATTTTAACCTTCTCATTGGAGATAGAGTTGCCGAAGAACTTAAAATAAAGATTGGTACAGCGATTTCCCTGGAAGAAAACTTAGTTACTACAGTAAAAGGTAGAGATCAAGTTGAAGGAAGTCTTGCTTCAATGGAGATAACTTCCGAACATATACGGGCTGCCATGAAAGATTCTCTTGAAGAGATTGCGGATGCACTTAAAGATGTTTTAGAGCAAACCCCACCAGAACTTGCTGGAGATATTGTTGAAAATGGTATTGTTCTTACTGGTGGGGGAGCACTTATTAGAGGACTTGACAAATATCTTTCAGATATTGTAAAACTACCTGTATATGTTGCAGAAGAGCCTCTTTTGGCTGTTGCCAAAGGTACAGGTATTGCATTGGACGAGATAGATTTGCTTCAACAAATGGCATATGAAGACTAGATTACTTTTTGTTAGCATACTTCTATTTATAGCCACCATTTTACTCTCACGTAACAATGAGCGTATTTCCGATACGCTTTTAAGTGCCATAAATCCTATTAAACAAAGATACAAAATACTTATAAAAAATATTGAGAATAAAAGCAACTCCTATATTTTTCAAAAAAAATCTATAGAAAAACTAATGGTTGAAAACCGTATTTTACATAAACGTCTACTTGAGCAAATGCATTATATGGAAGAGATCAAAAATATCTATACCATATTGCCTGATTTTGCACGTCAACCCCCTCAAACTACTTCTATCGTAGAAACTATATCCTATGTAAAACTTAATACATTTTCACAAATTATTCTTACCAAACCTAAAGAATTGGTAAAAAATAATCTCTATGGTTTGGTACAAGGCCGTGTAGTTGCGGGTATTGCAAGAGTACAACACAATCAACTTTATGGATATCTTACCTCTGATGAGAAATGCCGTTTTTCTGTCTTTGTTGGAAAATCTCACGCTCCAGGCATTGCCATAGGATATGACACACATACCATAATGATTAAATTTATTCCAAAATGGCATCAAATAAACATTGGAGACAAAGTTGTCACCTCAGGGTTGGACAATATCTTTTTTGCCAATATACCTGTAGGTATTGTCACAAAAGTAGAGAACCAAAGCTTATATAAAATTGCCTATATCAAGACCTATAATGATGTCTTTCATCCTAAAACTTTTCTACTTATTAATAATCCAAAACCAACACTTGCCGAAAATTTTGACAATAATCATACAGAATTAAAAAACAAAAATAAGCCTAATATATCAAGTATTCCAAGTATTCTACCCAAGATACCTGTATCAACTATTTTGACAAACCATGTTACTCAGACACAAGGAGAGAATATTGGGCCTGAGGTTATAGACGAAAACACTACACATCAAAAGATAAAAAAGATAAAAATTTAATTTAAGGGCTTTTTCTGCCTCTTCCTTGTATAATATTGAACTAAAAATCAAGGGTATCTCTCTATGCCAAAACGCGAAGACATTAACACTATTTTACTTATCGGTTCAGGTCCTATTGTCATTGGACAAGCCTGTGAATTTGACTACTCTGGTACACAAGCCGCCAAAACACTCAAAGAGTTGGGCTACAGGGTAGTTCTTATCAACTCTAACCCTGCAACGATTATGACAGACCCAGAGTTTGCAGACAGAACATACATAGAACCTATTACACCTGAAATTGTCTCTAAAATTATTAAAACTGAAAAGATAGATGCTATTTTGCCAACCATGGGTGGACAGACCGCACTCAATGTTGCTATGGATATGTATGAAGCTGGTATGCTCAAAAATGTAGAGTTCTTAGGTGCCAACCCCGAAGCCATTAAAAAAGGTGAAGATAGACACCTTTTTAATGAAGCGATGATAAAGATTGGAATGGATTTAC
>JALVXW010000065.1 GCA_027038155.1 Sulfurovum sp. | reverse complement strand
AGATAATCTCATCTACCCCATCAACTGCATAAAAAAGATGTGCCTCATCCAAATCACGCACTTCAGACACAACATAATAGACACCCTTAAACTGTCCACTCTCTTCAATAGTCAAAATATCTTTTGCCGACTGTACAATACAGAGCTTAGAGCTGTCACGGTAAGGGTCAGAACAGATACTACAGAGTTCATCTTCGCTCATATTGTGGCATTTGGAACATTTTTGTATCGTATTTACTGCTGTTTCAAGTGCATGTGCCAACTTCATTGCAGCAAAACCATCTTCTACAACCGCATGGTATGCCATACGAATAGCAGACTTTTTTCCTATAGAAGGCAAAGACTGAAACGCTTCTACTAAATTTTCAAAAGCTTCTATTTTATAATTCTTCATCTAATTATCTTTATGGTGTAAGGTGAGCATTCTTGCCCACCGAGGTGGGTTAGAAAACCCACCCTACATTTTATTATAATCCACTGCTTTGGAGTACTCTACGACAGACTTAATAAAGGCAACTACTTTTTGGTGTTCAGGATGGGCATCATAGGCATCAAGCCCCTCTTTGCTTTCAAAAACAGCAATAAGGCTTAAATCCATGGCTCTCTCTGCCTCTATAGAGTTCACTCCCACATCTATACTTCTTAGACTTGGTACGGCTCCCATAAGGTTTTCAAGCATCTGCTTGGCTTGGATAATATTGGCTTTTTTATGCGCTTGTTTAAATTTAAACATCACAATATGCACGAACATGATATGACTCCAAAATAGGTTTTTGTGATTATAACTAAATTATGATAGAATTCGCGAAAATATTCCCACTTAATTGGAGAAATAAGATGACTCAAATGTGTTATTATGAAGTATTGGAAGTAAGCAAAGATTGTTCAAGTGCCGAACTTAAAAAAGCTTACCGCAAACTTGCACTCAAATACCATCCAGACAGAAACCCAGACGACAAAGAGGCTGAAGAGAAATTTAAAATTGTCAATGAAGCCTATCAGGTGCTCTCCGATGATGAAAAACGTTCTATCTATGACCGCTATGGCAAAGCAGGACTTGAAGGACAAGGTGGTATGGGTAGTGGCTTTGGTAGCTCTAGCATGGATGATATTATGGATATATTCAACTCTATGTTTGGCGGAGGTGGTGGCTTTGGGAGACAATCACGCCGCAACCCCAACCAAAAATATGCTCTAGACTTTGAGATAGAGCTACAACTTGCCTTTCATGAGGCAATCTTTGGGTGTGAAAAGAAGATAGACATACGCTATAAAACACCTTGTAATGAGTGTCAAGGCACGGGTGCCAAAGATGGTAAACTAACAACATGTGACTACTGTGGCGGACAAGGACAAGTACTCATGCGTCAAGGACCTATGCAGTTTGCACAAACCTGTCCAAAATGTCATGGAGAGGGACGACGCATCGAAGAAGCCTGCGGCAGTTGTCGTAGCAAAGGTTACCATGAAGAAGAAGATACTGTTACCATAAACATCCCAGCAGGTGTGGACTCAGGCAATAGACTAAGAGCACAAGGCTATGGTAACGAAGCCCAAAATGGTCAACGTGGAGACCTCTACATTACTTTTATTGTAGAAGAGGATGAAAACTTTATCCGTAATGGTAACGATATCTACATAGAGGTACCTGTCTTCTTTACCCAAGCGATACTAGGAGAGACCATCTCTATCCCAGCTCTTGATGGAGAACTTGAACTTGAACTCAAGCAGAGCACCAAAGACAAAGAGCAGTTTGTCTTTGATGGAGAGGGAGTAGCCGATGTACACAGTGGACGCAAAGGTCGTCTCATTGCCCAAATACGTATGGTATTACCTAAAAAAATCAATGATGAACAAAAAGCACTTCTTGAAAAACTTCAAGAGAGTTATGGTGTTGAGAGTCGCCCACACAAATCTACTTTTGAATCGGCATTTGACAGAGTGAAATCGTGGTTTAAAAGTTAAGAAAACCTCTAAAAACCTTACTGCACTTTTTGGTGCAGTATGACTTTGCTTTCAGATGCTTCAAAATCCCCCCTATCTTTACGTATATCATACGCTATAACATAGACTTCATCACCACTTTGCAAATAATTTTTTTCGCCAAACGCTGCATACGCCGTAGCCCCTATAGAGATAAGTGCCTGCTTAGGATAGCGACACGCTTTTAAATGTGCAGCTATATTCTCCAAAGGACCAAAATCCTCTTGTCTGTTCATCTTCTCGATAAGCCACTTTTTAAGTCTGGTATAAAAATATGAATATCCAAGCAGTGGTGCATCTACCCCATATGGGTGCACTACACCATCACGCTTCACAAAAGAGCATAGATGATAGCTATCCATCACTCCACCCTCTTCAAAATGATCTATGGCTATCCATTTATCTCCAATACCTTTGGCGTTCTCTCCCCATGACTTTTTTTCTGAAATCTTCTTGGCACCCTCTTTGCGTATGGTACAGTCATTAAATGTAGTAAATTTTTGAGCCTGCAAATCAACTACTTCATGAGCACCATTATAGACAATATCAAAAAGTACAGCTATCTCTGGTTCTACCTGTGCGTTAGCCTCATAAGTTGGTAGATCAAGCCTATCTGTTCCTATTGGGTATAGACCTAAAAAACTATCAGAATTTGGTAAATAAAAAGGGAATATCCCTTTAGGAGCATCTGCATTTTCAGTGACAACATGTTTAAAATCCTCAAGTTCACCAGCTTGTTCAAGATGACGTGCAAAATTACCTGCAACACCCAACCCTATAACCTCTTTTAATTGCATAGAAATATCCTTAGATAAAATGTATGTAGTATAGCTTAGAAATGATTAGTTTGTTTTGAATAGAGAGAAAGAAATACGATTTCTAAAGCACACCTACTACCCCTAGATAAGTAGATATACTTTAGTCAGTTCACATCATTATGCGTTAGCTACCGCATCTTTAAGTGTTTTACCAATTTTGAATTTAGGTGCAGTATGTGCTGCTTTAGTATATGTTTTATTGGTTCCTGGAACTTTACCTGATTTCTCTGCAACTTCTACAGTTGAGAATGTACCAAATCCTACCAAAGATACTGATTCTTTTTTTACAAGTGCTTCTGTCACTGAGTCAATAAATGCTTTTACCGCTCTTTCAGCTGCTGCTTTGCTATCAAATTCACCATTCTTTTGTACGAGTTCTACGAAATCTGCTTTTGTCATTCTTATTCCTTTAAATTTAAGATGCAGTCATTATAGCATAAAACTCTCTTAATAAAAGATAAAAATTATACAAAAATGCTATTTGATATAACTCAATAGGCAATTTTTAAATTTTTCTATTAATATAAAAATAGTATTCTTTTGCCTAAATGGTTTATAAAAATACTCATTCGCAAGTTCCAAAAGCTCCCTATCTCCCTTACTGTCACCATAGGCATAGATATACTCATAGTTATTTAAATTATATGTTTTTTTAACCCTGTAAACCTTTTCTGCACCATAGCAATTGTTAGTAAGAAACTTACCTGTAATAATATCTTCTTTCATTTCTAGTTTTGTAGCTATAAGGTTAAGACCATTTTTATCACACCATGGTTTGAGCCAGCACGCTATAGATGCAGAGACTACAACAACTGCATGTCCTTGTTCTTTGTGCCAAACTATTTTTTGTATAGCTTCAGGTCTCAAAATACTATCAATATGATTGAATGAATAATCCTGAGCTATA
>JALVXW010000064.1 GCA_027038155.1 Sulfurovum sp. | reverse complement strand
TCTTCTTGTCTCCACCTGATAAAGCTTCGCCAAATCTCTATCTAACATTACCTGTTGACCACGGAGGGTCAATATCTTAGAACCTATTTCACCTTGTATCACTAACGCTTGCATAGAACACTCCTATAGTTTATAGTAGTATTCTAATAGAAAAAAGTGAGAAATCTTAAAAATATGGCATATTGACATATTTTACACTTTTTTACTCTTCATGTTTTATATATTTTTTAATATTATTTTTACCTGCGTTTGTCCAGTTTGTCTATTTTACCCTGCAAACGAGAAGCAATACTCTTGGCATGAGGCTCTTTGGCTCTTTGTTTTCTGCTGTTTGGGGTTTTGTTCTCTTCAGTTTTCTGTGCAGTAGGTCTCTTTTTTTTGTTGCCACTGCCTCCACGTTTTTGCCCTCTTTTTGCATTTTGAATAGGCTCTGCTTTAATGTTTGGGTCTGGTCTAAAGGCTTCTATGTCAACTTTGGGTATGCTGGATTTTGTAAACTTCTCTATATTTCTTAAAAGTTCATGCTCATCAATGCACACCAAAGAGACCGCCTCACCTTTCATTCCTGCTCGTCCAGTTCGTCCTATGCGGTGTACGTAGTCCTCTGGTACATTGGGAAGCTCAAAGTTCACCACATGCGGAAGCTGGTCAATGTCTATCCCCCGTGCAGCAATATCTGTAGCCACAAGGACACGTACACGCCCCTCTTTAAAGTCTGCAAGTGCTTTGGTACGTGCTCCTTGCGACTTGTTCCCATGAATGGCCGCTGCTTTAATGCCTGAGTACTCCTCTAGCTGCTTGCACAAACGGTTCGCACCATGTTTGGTACGCGTAAAGACAAGCACCTGTTCCCAGTTTTTACGCTTTATAAGCTGTGCTAAAAGTTCTCTTTTTCTACTTTTATCTACAGGGTAAACCTTTTGACTTATCTGCTCTGATGTACTGTTTTTGCGTGCTACTTCTACAAGCACTGGCTCCCTAAGTAATCCCGAAGCCAATGCTTTTATCTCTTTGGAGAATGTTGCTGAAAAAAGAAGTGTCTGCTTTTGCTTGGGCATCATCGCCATGAGTTTTTTAATGTCATGAATAAACCCCATGTCAAGCATACGGTCTGCCTCATCAAGTACCAGTGTCTCAACTGCCGAAAAGTCTATGCCATCTTGGCTGGCGATGTCTAGTAGTCTTCCTGGTGTGGCAATGACAATATCTACCCCTTTACGAAGCGTAGCCAGTTGCGGATTGATACCCACACCTCCAAAAATAACAGTCGAGCGATAGGACATATATTTGCCATACGTTTTTACCGAATCTGCCACCTGAGCAGCCAGTTCACGCGTAGGTGTAAGCACCAGTACACGTATCTGCTTCTTTTTCATCTGTGGTTTGCTCTGAGAAAGACGCTCCAAAAGTGGCAGCGTAAACCCTGCTGTTTTTCCTGTACCTGTCTGTGCAGCAGCGAGTATATCTTTGCCCTCTATAACCATAGGTATCGCCTGTGCCTGTATAGGGGTAGGTGTGGTGTATCCTACCTCTTCAATAGCTTTAAGTAAAGACGTGTTAAGCCCTAAATCTGTAAAATTCATGATATTCCTAGTAACCGAGCCTTGCATTTTCACATGTGTCGGTCTTAGGCTGAGTAATTTTTTTGATAATATGTATGACCGATGTACATTTATTACGCAAATTATAGCGTAAATAATGTATAATCACATTTCTACATATTTGTGGCATACTGTGTCCTCATCGCTTAACTGGATAAAGCAGGGCCCTCCTAAGGCCTAGCTCGAGGTTCGAGTCCTCGTGAGGATACCACAACAAACCCCTAATATACGCTATTTAGAGATTATTTATTCTTAAAGGTGTCGTTTATTTCTTCTTTTTTATCCAACAACAAATTAAACCATTAAGAAAATTTGTACACTCTTTTTAAAAACAATTTTAGCGTAGCGGTGCGAAGCAAAAATGTTCACACAACTGAAAGGCGTGAGGTATTTATAAGACATTATTGAAAAGTTTCCAGCCGCCCCTTCCTCTTTCCCCAATCAGGCATAAAGAGGTTTAAATAATTGTAAAACTTCACACTATGGTCAGCATGTACCAAATGAGCCAACTCATGAAACACCACGTACTCTATACATTCCGTAGGCTTCTCTATCAGTTTTAGATTGAGATTGATATAACCTTTGGAGGGGTTACAGCTTCCCCATCTGGTTTTCATTTCTCGTATGCGTACCGTTTCTATCTCTTGTTTAACTATGGGTTTGTATTTTTCTATAGCTTTTTGAAAGTGTATCTTTGCCTTTTGGGTGTACCAAGCTTTTATGAGTCTCTGCTTCTTCTCATAGTTTGAAGTATTCTTCACAAAAACCTGCAAGTAACCTTTTTGAAGCTTCACGCCCTCTTCTTTACTCTCTATTACTTTCAGACGATAGTTTCGCCCCAAATAACGAAAGTTCTCTCCACTTACATACTCTTTGACATGCACCTCTCTATGAGCATCAAAAAAAGCAATCTTCTTCTCTATCCAGTCGGCTCTTTTTTTCAGTACATACGCTATGTCTCGTTCGTTACTATCAGTAGGGGCGGTAAGGATTACCTCTCCACTTGGTTTGACTTTGATATAAATATTTTTTACATCTTTTTTAACTATGTAAATATTCATTAGTAGTTATTTAGCCCAATTTGCTGTATCGTTGCCAGTAGCTCATCACTCTTTTCAAACTTTATACCGTATCTATCTTCTATTTCCCAAAAAAGCTCCTCTACCTGCCCCTCAATTTTGTTACGCATATCAGAGTTATTTTTCCAGTCAGGCTTTTTAGATGCCTTTTTAAAAATATCTGTAATCTTCATTACCGTTTGTGTAAGCAAATCTTCTTCTGCTCTGCCTCCATAGCACATAGGTACATCTGCCACTAAAATACGCTCATCTACATTGTTCATTGTTTCCCTAAAACACTCTTCCAAGTTATCATAAAAGGCTCTGGCATGGATAGTGTGCTTAATACTCTCTGGATAATTAGATTCCTCCTCCACTTCATCTTTAAGAAGTAAGTCTCTTATCTCTTTCGCGTGCTTAAGCTTCTCTTCTTCCGTCAGTCGCTTCTCTTTGTACTCCTCTATAATCTCTGCAATGCGTTTAGAGAGCTTATCATAGTACGCAGGGTTACTCTCACGCTTTTCGGTGATGACTGCTGTTGTGGCACTCAGTATGCTGTCTGCTCTGGCATTGTCACCCACCACTCTTTCTAATTCTTTTTCAAACTCTTCATCAAAGATGTTTACCAGTTTCGTCAACTGATTCACTTCATCCGCAGAGATAAAGGTATCAAGTAGTTTTTGCATCTGCTTCTCATACTTCCCAAAATCTACCTGTTCATGGTAACGTATGCGTATCGCTTTACGTAACTGGGCATAAAATTTCATCTTCTCTTTATAGTTTGCTATCTCTTTATCGCTAAAGACTTCACTTATCTTATCACTGGAGAGTGCCAGCTTTAATGCTCTGGCATAATGTGAAAGATAGTCATAAAAAAGCTTTCGCTTCCCTTCGTCTGCCAAATAGACTTCATAACTCTCTTGGTCGCTCTTTTCCTCCACCTCTTTAAACAGCTCTTCCAAATACTCATAATAGGTTTTAACCCTAGCTATCTCTTCTTTGATGTCAAACACTGCCCCTGCAATGTCCTCTTCATCAAAATCAGCCAATCCAGAGTAGTCGTTAAGT
>JALVXW010000063.1 GCA_027038155.1 Sulfurovum sp. | reverse complement strand
AGAAGCAAGACGTGATTTAGCACTTGTACTTGCTATTGCAACATTCTTCTCATTTATGATGTATATGGGTGAGTATTTCTTCTCATTCAAATCAGCAGAAGCAGAAGCAACATTGGCGTTTGTTCACTCAGGTGGTCCATACAATGTTGAGTTCTGGTTTGGTATGGTACTTGGATTTATCATTCCATTCTTTATCGCTGTTGGCAATATGAAGAGTGATAACAAAACGCTACTGAGAGTAGCAGCGATTTTAGCATTGGCAGGACTATATATGGCAAAAGATGTATGGCTTAAAATTCCACAATTGCTAAACTTAAGTTAAGGAGAAGATATCTATGACAAAATCAATGAAACAAGACAATAACTTTATCGAAGGTAGAAGAAGCTTCCTTAAAGGTACAGCATACTCTGTAGCAGGTGCAACACTCGCTGCAGGTGTATTTGAAACCATAGTTGATACACCAGCAACAGCAGAAGAGAAAGAGTTTACTGCTACACCTAAGGTGCTTTCATTTTATCCACCACTCAAAGAGTGGGACTCATTTAAAGAGTTAGATGGTGATGATTGGAAACGTGGTGGTATTGGAAGAAATGGTGTACGCAGTGAAAGCAATAAAGATGGTATCAAAGTTAATGAATTTATGCTTGTTCCAACTGTTTGTTCCAACTGTGAAGCACAATGTGGTTTAACTGCATGGGTAGAAGTAGGCACCTATAAAAGAACAAAAAACCCTAAAGATCTTTTTGTTAAGAAATATATGGGTAACCCACTTCATGCAGGATCACGTGGACGTAACTGTGCAAAAGGATATGCGGCTAAAACACAAATGTATGATCCTGATAGAATCCCTTTCCCATTGATGAGAGCACCAGGTTCTAAAAGAGGTGAAGGTAAGTGGGTAAGAACCACTTGGGATGAAGCCATGGCGAAGATTGGTAAGAAGATGCATGACACACTTAAAGTGGGTGATGAACTCTCTAAAAAATCTATTATGTATCACGTAGGACGTCCAAACGAAAATGGTTTTGGTCACCGTGTACCACACTCATTAGGGTGCGATGGATATGATTCGCATACCAACATCTGTTCAGCAGGCGCAAGAGAGGGTACGATTCAGTGGGCGAATGATGACAGAAACTCACCAGATTGGGGAAATGCTAAACTTGTTTTTCTTCAGTCTTCTCATGCGGCTGATGC
The DNA here is from genome assembly GCA_027038155.1 of Sulfurovum sp. Taxonomy (GTDB): domain Bacteria; phylum Campylobacterota; class Campylobacteria; order Campylobacterales; family Sulfurovaceae; genus Sulfurovum. Next base: position 14,035 of record JALVXW010000063.1, on the reverse strand, counting down.
TGGTCACTATTTTCAACAATCTGCTGGATTTATTGCTGATGCACGTAGAAAAGGTGCAAAGTTGGTTGTTATGGATCCACGTATGTCAAACTCAGCAGGTATGGCAGACTTATGGTTGCCTGTTTGGCCAGGAACAGAAGCCGCACTCTATTTACATCTAGCAAATAGAATCTTAAATGAAAAAGGACTTAATGGGGAAGATTTGGTAAACCATGAGTTTGTAAAAAATTGGGTAAACTGGGATCAAATGATGAAGGACAGAGAGTATCTTGAATTCATCAAATCAAAAGGCTACATCTCTAAAGTACCTGTAGGTGAATCTTATGAAGAGTTTATTGAGATGCTTAAAGAGCTTTATGCACCATATACTAGAGATTTTGTTATTAAAGAGTGTAAACTTGAAGGATTTGGTCATAAATTAGATGAGCTTTATGATATGTTTATTGATGCAGGCGATAGAGTGGCAACATACCTATGGAGAGCAGGATCAATCGCCCATAGAGGTGGTTGGATGAATACGCGTACTGGATTTTTCCCACTTGTGCTTCGTGGTGCATTGGCAGGAAATAAAGGTGGTACAGGCATGCACCACTGGCATGTTGTTTCAGTTAATGGCAAAGGTGATGCTGCAACGGTTGCAGGAGAGAGACCTCCTAGAGTAGATGTATGGAATGAGATTGCATGGCCACCTGAGTATCCATTGAGTGCGTTTGAAATGTCTCATATTATGCCTCACTTGCTTCTTGATGATGAGTGGAGAGCAAAATGGAAAGCAAAAGGGCTTACCAATATTCCTGAGAAATTGGCTGTTTGGATTCCTCGTATGTATAACCCCGTATGGATTAATCCAGATGGATTTAGATGGATTGAAGCCCTTAAACGTGAAGATAAAATTGAATTATCATTTAACCTTTCACCCACATGGTCTGAGACAAACTGGTATTGTGACTTTGTCTTGCCGGTAGGTCTTGCAGGTGAAAGACATGATCAGTCATCTGAGCCAACAAAACCAGCAAAAATTCTTGCCTTTAAGAACCCTGCACTTCGTGTAGCATTGGAAAAAACAGGTTGGAAACCTAAAGACCCTACACGTGCAACACTAGAAGCACACATGGCTGCAGGTCTTGGAGAGATTTGGGAAGAGGTAGAGTTTTGGGCAAATATCATGGTGCACCATGTCGATCCAGATGGTAGCCTTGGCATAAGAAAGTTTTGGGCATCAAAAGAGGATCCAGCAAGAGCAGTGACTGTACCGGAGTGGTATCAGGCGGCACTTGGTAAGATTCCTAATCTTAGAAAAGCAGCAAGCGAAAATCCTAAGTATAAAAACTCCAAATATCCTAACTATGAGATGATGAGAGATATGGGTACATGGCTTGTTGAAGATAATATCTTTAGGCCACAAGAGAGACCACTTAAAGAGAAAGATGGTAAATATATTGCACATGGTCATGAGTATAGCAAAGATGAAGTGATTATTGATGAATTGGGCACTATTAAGGTAGAAGATCATGTTTTTGGTGGTGAGAAAAAAATTGGTGTTATTGTAAAAGATGAAGCAAAAGAGGGATGGCATACACTTACAGGTAAGCTTGAATTTTATTCTAAATGGATGGCTGAATGGAAATGGCCAGAGTATGCGATACCTATCTATCCAACCAATGCAGAAGAGAGAAAGAAAATGGTGCATATTGTGACACAGGTACACCATGACTTTATTGACCCTGCCAAAAATGAGTTTGCACTCAATACGGTATTTAGATTGCCATACAATATTCATACACGTTCAGTGAACTCTAAACATCTTATGGAGATTTCACAAAACCATAACCCAGTATGGATTGCAACAAAAGATGCTGAGAGAATGGGAATTAAAAGAGGTGATGCGATAAAAGTAACGATTTCTGATACAGTTTCTGGTCTTGAATCTGGATACTTTATTGCGATGGCTGTTCCAACTGAAGGTTCTATGCCAGGTGTAGCACAGTGTTCACACCATGCAGGTAGATGGAAACTTAAAAATGCTGTTAAGATTCCTGGATTCCAACATAAACTAGGTGTACTTGGACTAGGAGCACCACTTTATGATATGACAATGGATGGTAAAGTGGGTACCATGAAACCAAAACAAGATATCAATATGGGTATGCAAGCACGTAGAGATACCTGGCAGTTTAAAGAGTACAACAAAGACCTTGATAATATTTGGTGGGATGGTATGTCGGGTTCTTGGCAAAATGCTGTGGCACCTTCACATCCAGATCCAATTGCGGGTAACCATGCTTGGCACCAAAAAGTACGTATAGAAAAAGCAGCACCAACAGATAAAATTGGTGATATTTGGGTAAATTATGAAAACAACTTTAAAGTCTATCAGGCATGGAGAGACAAATTGACTCGTCCGTTAGATGCCAATGATACACTTAGACGTCCAGTACATATTAAACGTCCAGCAGTGCCTTTAACGCTTAAGGCTTACTCTGTAAATCTTAAAGGGTAAACTTTACTCTTATTATGGGTAGATATTGAATCTGCCCCTACTATACAATTTCCCGAATAAATCATCTTATGTTTTATTTATCTTGAAAGTGCTATAGTACCAATAACTTATATGAAAGACAATAACCTCATGGAACAGATGAAACAAGAGATAGAAAATCGTATTGCAATTTATGCCCTTATATCAAGATTGATGCTGGTAGAGGTAGATGAAGCATTTTTAAAACAGATAGAGAGTGATGAAAATATTTTAGCACTTTTGCCTAACTATAGAGACTGGTCGAAACGCAAAGAGAAGTCTATGAAGAGACTTGTTAATGAAGAGTATAATGTTGACTTTGCCAATCTTTTTTTAATGAACCTTATTCCTTACGAGAGTTTTTACCTCAGTGAAGAGCAGATGATTGAGAGTGGTCAGGCAAACCCAGTGGTAGAACTCTATGATGCACTCGATTTTAGAGTAGAGCTTGAAAAGGCAAGAGTGGTAAGTGCTGACCATATTGGGGTAGAGTTAGAGTTTATGTATATGCTCTGTACGGCACTTAAAAAAGCATTGGATGCAGGGGATAAAGAGGGTATCTGTGAACTTCTTTTGATTCAAAGAGGTTTTTTGAAAGACCATCTTTTAGAGTGGATGCCACTTTTTTTGATTAATGCTAAACGTGAATCACGTACACCACTCTATCATGATGGTGCAGACCTTACGTTGGAATTTATTTTATCAGATTATGAGTATGTGATTGAGAAACTAGAAGAAAATTGTAAAATTGAGGCAACAGAAGATTAATGTCTTTACATTTAGAGATAGCTTCGTGCATACGGGCTAAGAGTAAATTTTCAAACTGTACCAAATGTTTGGATGCCTGCCCTGATTCCATTACTCTGGTAGATAACTTACCCAGTTTTGCCAACAATACAGGAGTAGAAGCTGCTGCTTGTGTGGGTGCATGTCCTACAGAGGCATTTTCGCTTTCAGATTTTTCTACAACTGAGTTCTTTTTTACATTTTTGGATTCAAAAGTACGTCTTATCTCTCCTAAACTCAATGTGCCGTGTCTCTCTGTATTTTCTGTGGAGCATTTAATGGCATTGGCACTCTCATGTGATGATGAGATTACTTTAGATATCAGCTCCTATGACGAAGCGAGTATATTGTATGAACAGATAGAAGCACGTATAGAAGAGGCAAATTTTGTACTCTCTGCTTTTTCTGTGAAGAGATTGGTGACCAATAGTGACAAAGAACCTCTATCTAAAGATGAAAAAAAAGAAGAGGCAGAGGTGACATCAAGACGTTCATTTCTTGGCAATGCATCGCTCAAAGGTGTGATAAAACACAAAATGACATTTGATGAAGCAGTAGAAGCAGATGAACTAAAAAGATTTGATTTAGATAGAGCAACGATTGCTAAGATTCGTGAAACCAATGTGCCAGATAAACGTAAAATACTTTTTACCATACTCAAGCAGGCAAATGTACCCAATGCTTTTGAAATTTTGGCCGAAGAAGATATTACCTTTATCTCTCAAAAATTTGTGGATGAGAGTTGTACAAATTGTCAGATTTGCTATCGTATTTGCCCAACAGGTGCATTAAGTTCTGACACAAAATTTTCAATTATTCACTTTGATGCGATGTTGTGTCTAAAGTGCCGTCTTTGTCATGATGTGTGTGAACCTGAAGCGATTCACCTTCAGCCAGGGTTTGAGATTAAAGAGTTTTTTGAACCCACACAGCGTACCTTGGCAACATTCACTATTAAGCGTTGTAATGAGTGCGGGAACAACTTTACCTACACAGGTGGAGAGCAGGCATGTCCTCGTTGTCTGGAAGAGGAAGAGGAAGCGATGTTTTTACATGAAAATGCAAAAAAGATGAAAGCACTTCTAGAGAGTGATAAAGAGGATGGAAATATATGAGACCAGAAGAGATAAAACCAGATACTGGACTCTGTACTATCTTGGGGCACAATGCTCAAACAGGGTATATGAGACGTTATTTTAATAAAATTATGAAACGCCATGCTAAAAATGCAACAGCCATTGCACTGAATATTACAGATGAACATTTTGATTTTACGATGACGAATGTCGGTCAGTCAAAAGTAGATAAGATGATGATAGAGCGTGAGTTTGCTACAAAAACGCTACCCTATTGTGAAACACTGAATGCTTGTGCCAGTAGAGAAAACAGGGTAGATTTTATAGAGGTTGTTGAAGGAAAAGTGCAAGGGTATTGTCTGGATGATGAGGCTAAAGCACTTTTTGAACAACAAGAATTTTTAGATGAACAGATACTGTTTGTAGCAAAGATAATGTTGATTGCAAACAGATGGTTTGAGACGCCAATTGATACCGATGAGATACCACTTCTCATAGAAAAATAGAAAATAAGGAAAGAGTATGCCAAATAATATGGATATAGAAGAGTTAAAAAAAGCGTTTGAGACATTTGATAGGCCTCCTGCGTTTTGTCCAGATGGGCAGTGTGAAGCAGATGAAGAGGTAGATTTACAAGATTACCCTTCTTATACAGAAGCATTGTATGCCAAATTTATTGCTCCTGCGGCGAGTGGGATTTATATCTCTCGTTGGGATATTAAAGATATTGCCCTTGTGGCTGGTGATTCTATGGCAATTCATCCACGTAAGCGTATGTTTGAATTGCTTATGAAATATGCAACCTCTAAAGAGAATATGCAAAAAGTACTTGATGCTTTACAGATGCATATGGAGGATAAGATACGTATTTATAAAGAGTTTATCGACAGTTATCCAAATACTTTTGATATTTTTCAGCCTAAAATTGATAAAGCAAGAAAGACAATAAGTCTTTTTCCTAAAATCATTGATGAATATTTTGAATAAACTGTTTTGTCCCTTAACAACCTTGTAGTATAATGGTTGCCACATTAAATGACAAGGCTTTTTATATGTCAGATATGACTAAAGAAAAAATATTCAATTATTACAAAAGTGGAAAAATAGACATAGACTTTACCAAATCTTGTGATTTGCAACGGGTTGCTTTAGAGGTGAGTATCAAAGAATGAATTTAAAGTCTTATTTTGATTTTTATCAACTCTTAGAAGAGGATACCCGTAGCAAAGAGCAGAGACGCCACTTTGGCCTATTGAATGAGTCGCTTAAAAATAGACCTATAGAGCAGCTTGTAAAATGGGTTGAAGTAAATAGAGATAAACTTAAAAAACCACGCTTAAGTGATATTTTTTCATCTTATCTTTATGGTATTACTTTAGGGGTTGTGCTTATTGCATTTTTTATGGGTATCTTTTCTGGTGTAGCACTTTTGAGCTATAGTGGTCATGCGCCAGTGAATGTTGTCTATTTTATTGCGATGGTGGTTTTTTTGCCACTGCTTACTATGATGTTAACACTTTTTTCTATGTTTAAAGCACATAGAGCCCAAAGTCTGCTTGTGCATTTGTCTCCTGCCTATTGGCTGGAGAAGATACTTGCTCTACTCCCCTCCAAAGTAGCGAAAGTGCTAGAAGATATCAAAATAAATCCTCTTTTGGCTAACTGGATAGTGATTAAACGTTCGCAAGTTGTGGCACTTTTTTTCTCTTTGGGGTTACTTTTGTCTCTTTTGGGCATTGTTGCAACCAAAGATATCGCTTTTGCATGGAGTACAACATTAAATATTACCCCTGAAGCGTTTCACTCTTTTTTGGAGGCCTTGTCTGTGCCTTGGAAAACATGGTTGCCCTCTGGTGTGCCTACATTGGAGCTTGTAGAGCAGAGCCACTATTTTAGGCTAGGTGATAGTTTGAATGAGGAGATGGTGTCGCATGCATCTACACTTGGACAATGGTGGAAGTTTTTGGCTATGGCAACACTCTTTTATGCGATTGTTTTACGCTTGATGGTCTATATGCTTTCACTTTTTGGGTTTCATTATGCACTTAAAAAATCTTTTTTAAACCTAGAGGGGGCAGATGAACTGCTTTTGGATATGAATGAACCTATTATCTCCTCTCATGCTATACAAAAGGGTGAAGAGAACATACGCTCTACACAAGATAATGTGCAGATGATTAAAGAGCTAAATAATGTGTATGATGTTGTGCAAGGGTGGGCAATGTCGCAAGAGGAGCTAGAGGTACTGAACGATAGCATGCAGGTTGACTCTTCTGTTGTGTATGATGTGGGTGGTGCCAATACCCTGGAAGAGGATATAAAAATAATCCATCAAAGCAGAGGAGAGGTGCTACTTTATGTGAAGGCATGGGAGCCTCCTACTATGGATTTTGTGGATTATCTGGAGGAGCTTATGGTGGTGGCACAAAAGGTGACTGTTTTTCCTGTGGGTACAGCAGAAGAGGGCTATAGAGCACGTGATAGATTTATCAATATCTGGACAAAAAAGCTCTCTTTGTTAAAGAGCCAAAAACTATGGTTAAAGAGGTAGAGAGAAGATGCATCCAAAATTTGCCGTCGTAGGACACCCCAATAAAGGAAAAAGCTCTATTGTCTCAGCGTTGGCACTAGATGATACTGTACACATCTCCGATGTTCCTGGTACCACAACAAAGCAGAGGTCTTTTCCACTAAAAGTAGATAAAAAAGTACTCTATGAGCTAATAGACACCCCTGGGTTTCAACGTGCCAGACGTGTATTGGCATGGCTGGAAAAACACGATGTCTCCGCAGACAAACGTCATGAAGTTGTAGAGGCATTTATTGATGTACACAAAGATGATATTAAATTTAATGACGAGATAGAGCTATTGACTCCCATTATGGCAGGTGCTGGGATTATCTATGTGGTAGATGGATCTAAGCCTTATGGTGAAGAGTATGAGGCAGAGATGGAGATACTCCGCTGGACAGGGCAACCCTCTATGGCACTCATTAACCATATAGACAAGGGTGATTATTCACAAGAGTGGAAGAGGGCACTGGGGCACTACTTTAAGATGGTACGCACCTTTAACCCGATGCAGACAGATAAGGTACAGCATATAAGCATACTAGAGAGTATGGCACAGCTCAAAGAGGAGTGGATAGCTCCTGTAAAAGAGTCTATCAAACTCTTTGAGCGTTATCAGGAGCAGATGTTGCAAAGAAGTGCAAGTAGTATAACCAAACTACTCTCAGAATCACTCTCTTTGGTGGAGAAGCTTTCGTTTAAGAGTGAAGAGGCAGAGGAGTCTGACAAACAAAGAGTAGAAGAGAACTACAAAGAAAAACTACGACAACTGGAGATAAAGACCCAAAAGCAGATAGAACAAATATGGAACCACGACCACCTCAAAAAAGAGCAGGCACTCCTTACTTTTGATGAGATTGACCTATTTTCTGAAGAAGCAGCTTCTGTTTTTGGATTGACACGTAAAGAGTTGCTTATTACTGGTGCAACGAGTGGTGCAGTGGCTGGTGCAGGGGTAGATTTGCTTTTGTTGGGGCATACATTGTTTATAGGTGGTGCCATTGGGGCGGTGGTAGGTGGTGTGGGTGCATACTTAGGTTTCGATGAGCTCTCAGAGGTAAAAGTACTCGGACAAAAGCTAGGCAAACGCTATTTGCAAATAGGTCCGATGAAAAACAGAAACTTTCCCTACATTCTACTAGGACGTGCCATCTTCCACGCCTACCACATCGCCATACGCTCTCATGCTTCGCGTGATGTGGAGAAGTTGTCTATGGATAGCAGTTTTAGAGACAAATGGCTAAACGAAGATTTACGTAAATCTTTAGAGAAGTATCATAAGATATTTCGCTCTGGTGATGAGGTGAGTGTGGAGGATTTAGAGGTATATAGAGATTTGATTGAGGGTGTTTTGGAGAGGTTGATAGGTATGTCCAATGTTTGATAAAACTGATAGAAAAATAATTGAGAAAAAAGGTTTAAATTGCCTTTTTATAGAAGAAGAAAATAAAAATAAAAAATATAACGAACTAGAGTATATTGATACAGAGGACATATTTTATAAAGATAATATAAATTTTAAGCGTAGTAGATTGTTGGATATAAAGTTATTACAAGATTTTGGAATTAGTTTTTCAGGATTGCCTATTTTAGCAATTAGACCAGATATGTGGGATAATATTTATATTAATATCATTAATAAATATCGTGTAAATACTTTAATACTTTCTAGTTTTTTGACAGTTTATTTAAAAAAAGGTGTATATAAAAAAAAGCGATTAGAAAGTATAGAGTTTTTAAAAGATACACCTTTTTTAAAACAATTTTATTTACAACCACAAAAAGGTTTTTTTGATGATGATATCTGGGATATTAAAGAGTTTAAGCCATTAGAATGTCTTCCAGAATTAGAATATTTGAGTGTTAGTAACAGTGAAATATTTGTAGATATTGATTTTTCAAAATTACCTAGACTTAAAGAAGTAAATTTACAGACAGTAGAAGGGAATACTACTTTATATGAATGTAATAAATTAGAACGTTTAGATAGTAGATATCATGAAAAAGATTTTTTATCATTGTCAAAATTAAGAAGGTTAAATTATCTTTCTTTGTATGCAGGTAATTTAACTACATTTATAGGGATTGATAATCTAACGAGTTTAAATGATTTTAGATTGGAAGTAACTGCAAAATTTAAAACATTCAATGGACTAATAAGTAATAGTATTGAAACATTTATCTTTTATTCTGAAAGATGTAATGTTAAATCATTGGAGGGCATAGGAGGACTAGGGAAAGTTAAAGTAATTTTATTTACAGGGCTCAAAAAACTAGAATCTATAGGAAATTTAGATAAGTGTTCATATATTGAGGAATTGGAGTTTAAAAAATGTGTATTACCAGATGATATATCTAAAATAGAAATTTTGAATAATATTAAAATACTTAGATTATTAAATTGTAAGAATCTAAGTTCAATATCATTTATATCAAAGTTATATAATTTGAAAAAATTACAAATTGAATCAACTGTTTTACCAGATAATATTGATAGCCTTGGCAATTTATCTTATTTAGAATCTCTTGAATTAATTGATTGTAAGGAAATTAAATCTTTAGCATTTGTTTCGCAGCTGTCAGCATTAAAGTATTTAAATTTTGCAGGTAATACTAAAATATTAGATGGAACTATAGATTTTTTAGATGAATTGAAAACAAGAGGTGTTTGTATTTCGTTTAATAATCGAAAACATTATACACGAAAAATAAAGGATGTAAATCCTGCACTCCAACAAGCTTTAGACGAAGTAGGTAGGATAAGTAATTAAAGATGATGAGATGTTTAACTTGTTTCAGATCCTGAAGAGAAGAAACAAGTACAAGTTTAGTTATTATTTTTTTACAATACCTGTCGCTGAAATTATGCTGTAGAATAGTACACCGACTGCTATCATTGTAAAAATAGTTACTTGACTTAATATGCTTTTCATGGTATCTCCTTTATAATTTATATTATGTGAATCACAGTAGAAGTATAGAGGAAGAGTATTACTTTAGTATTAACTTTAAGTTATGTATATTATAAGTTTTATTAAAAAATCTAGAGAGAAAAGGTAAGAAGCTAAATCAACTTCCCAATCCCCATCAAAATAACCACAGATAAAAACCCACCTGCAACGCCAGCAAGCACATCGTCCAGCATGACACCCATACCCCCTTTAAGCTCTCTGTCTATCCAGCCTATGGTAGAGGGTTTCCAGATATCAAAGAGTCTAAATGCAGCGAAGCTGAAGATAATGGCTAGCAGTTCTGCATAGGGGTAGGTCATGGTGGTAGCGGTTGAGGTGGCTATCATGAGGCTTAGCCACATGCCTGCTGCTTCGTCTATGACAATTTGCTGATGGTCGTGGATGCCTGTGGCATTTTCGTATTTGTTGATTTCAAAAATACCTATGATAGTAATGGCAAGAGTCACCATAAAGAGTGTTTGCATCCCAAAGTAGTAGAGTATCGCCACACCAACAGGTAAAGAGGCGAGTGTGCCTACGGTACCTGGTGCTTTGGGGCTGAGTCCTGCCCCACCAAAGGTCAAAAAGAGTTTTTGCAGTGTCATGAGATGCTCCTAAGTAAGGGATGATGTTTGATAGAGCTGAATGAGTTTGATATAGAACTGCTCTTCGCTTTGTTGTTCGAGTAGTCCCGATCCTGGCATGAGTGAGTAATGCATCTCCTGAAGGTTTTCAAAACGATCAGGAAACAAGGATGCAAGTAGATTGGCAGAGACCTCTTTGCGTACCAGGATAGAGGGAGGGATGAGACCCGATTGAATAAGCTTCATAATAGAATCAGAGTGGTAATGCACATGGTGGTGTTGTCCATGTGGACAGGTGGAGGTGCTGACCAATGTTTTGCACGTATCACAATAGACATACTCATCAACAGTCTTAATATCAATCTCTATATTTTTGCAGTGGTCAAAAACAGAGTTGAGACGGTTTTGGTCATAGTAGAGTCCCAATCCTCCATGGTTTTTTCCTACTACCAGTTGATGACACCCATAGTTTTTGGCAAGTATCGCATCTAAAATCAGTTCATTGTACCCTGCAAAGATATAGGAGTTTTCAAAGGGTACAACGAGTACTTTGTTGCGTGGCAAGAAGTTGTCCACAAAAGTAGAGAGGGCATTGTGCCTTATGTCGTAGCGTAATCCTTCTGAGGTAAAGGGTTTACGTAAAAATATAATGAGCAAATCACTATCAGAGATGGCTTGACGTATCATTCGTTCATGTGCACGATTAAGAGGGTTTGCTGCAATCATCATGGAGCTGACAAGTTTGGCACCTGTTTTGGTAATCATACTTTGTATACGTTTCATATTATCTTCAATGAGTGGATAGTGTACTGTATAGGCACCAGAGACAGCAATATTTCCCAGTCTTGCAGTAGTGTTTTTAACCCCTGGATGTGATGCATCTGATGTACCATAAATATTATTGAGACGTTGTGTGGGGTTGATAGGAAAAGTCTCTTCTACAGTAAGTTCTCCTACTTTTTTTCCCTCATTTATAAGATCTATGATTTCACCAGATTGAAGATGTTTTAAGACCTTTTCATTCTGTTTGCCTTTAGGTGCCAAAATAAATGCAAAGGGGAAAGGTACACCTTTGTATATTTTGGTTCTATCTACCTCTTGTGCTTCGGCTTGATTCATGAGTTTATCTACAGGAGAGATGAGCCCTGCTTGCACCAGTGCCAAAGTAGAGAGTGCTTCGGTGTCTATGTAGAGTGATTTGCGAGATGACATAGTAATTCCTTTGGCTATTTTTTCTTAAAGAGTTCATATTTTTTACGTTTTTCCCAGAGACTTTTTCTGGAAATACCCAGTTTTTTAGAGAGTTCTGTATCGGGGAACTTGTATTGAAAAGAGTTTACGATAAATTTTATATAATCATCAATGGTAAGTATCTCATTTTGGTCATAGAGTTTAGAGTCTGTATTGAGTGTAATGGTGTCAAACTCACACACAAATTCCCCCATGCTACAAATAATAAAATTGTAAGATTTTAGCATCTCTAAGAGTTGCTCTCTTTCACTTTTTTTTAGTGTATGTATCTCTGTAATATAGAGTATGGAGTGTGTAGGGCTTGCAAGAATCTTCTCTTTCCACGATTTTTCTGTAAGTGGGATAAAGATAAGCATTTTATTCTCTTTGCGTACATACTCAAAAACCACTTTATCTACCAATCTTTGGTAGTTGGTCTCTATAACAAGAGGGGTTGAGAGTTTTTCTGGTATGTCACTTTTTATATCTTTTAGAAGGTTATCTATATACTCTTCATAGAGTTCTGTTCGCTTTTTAAGCTGTTGGTACTCTTGGTAGTGTTCTATTTTGCGTAAAAGCTCTTCAATCATAAATGGCTTGACAATGTAGTCTTTGGCACCCAATTTGAGAGGAAGTGAGACAGTATCATTATTAATATAGCTTACCATAAGAATAATAATTCTGTTTTTAAATATTTTTATGAGTGGTGCAATATCTTGCCCCGGCATATTGGTAGAGAGAAGATAGACATCACCATTACTCTTCATCGCCTCTTTGATAGAGCTAAAAATCTCCGTATCAAAACCATGTTCGTTGAGTTTAGAGGCAATACTTTGTGCCAAATAGAGTTCGTTTTCTACAATAATAATTTTCATAATGTTTTCCAGTTTAAATAAGTTAAATTTGCTACAGCGTGAACAGTCACGCCCTCTTTTCGTCCTACAAATCCTAGTTTTTCAGCAGTGGTTGCTTTGATGTTGATGAAGTTTTTGCGTATGCCTAAAATATCGGCAATAGTTTGCCTCATCTTCTCTTTGTAGGGCAAAAGTCTTGGAGCTTGTGCCAGTATGGTCATATCGATATTTCCTATCTCAAAGCCAAATGCTTTAATACGCTTTACGGTGTCACTTAGGAGGTGTTTGGAGTCTACTCCTGCATAGGCATTGTCTGTGTCTGGGTAAAGCTCCCCAATGTCACCTAGCCCAGCTGCACCCAACAGTGCATCAATGAGTGCATGGATAGCCACATCCCCATCGCTATGTGCTTTAAAGCCATAGTCCACTTCTATAGGTACACCACAAAGAAACATCTCTTTTTTCTCTTCAAACGGGTGAATATCTATGCCAAATCCAGTAAGTGTTCTGCTTGAAGGAGCGTTAAGGCATGTTACTTTTTGTAAGTCTTCAATGGTGGTGAGTTTATGTGCTTTGGTAGAGCCTTCAACAAAGTGTATCTTCTCGCCCAAAGAGGCAATAGCCGAAGAGTCATCGGTAAAAAGTGTTTCAGTTTGTAATGCTTTTTTAAGCAGTGAAGTGTTTGAGAGTTGGGGTGTTTGGATGATTTTTGTTTTTTCTCTGTCTATAGGTTTACCATCTAGGTAGAGTGTATCTGTTGCAGGAAGTACTGGTACGATGCAAGAGGCTATCTCTTTTGCATCTAAAATGCGTTGTATCATCTCGGTAGGTACACAGCACCTTGCAATGTCTGAAACCATTACATATTTAGAGGTTACATGGTTAAGGGCATTTTTCAGTGAAGCTTGCCTACTGTTACCACCTTGTACATAGGAGTAAGAGGAGGTAAAGTTTTGCATCGCACATAACTCTTCGCTAGAAGAGACAATAAGTATCTTCTCAAAAGTAGCACTTTTTTTAAAGTGTTCGGCTACATGTAGCCATAGAGGATTTTCATCTATATAAAGCCACTGTTTTTTCACATTGGCAGTAAATCGCGATGATGACCCAGCACCTAAAAGTATCAATGTAGTATTTGACAAATCTGTTCCTGTGTTGTATGTAACAATTAGTAACGAATTATAGCGAGCAATACTTTATCAAATCTTTAATAAGAGTTTTTTACTCTTATTTATACAATAGTCTCTTTATTTAAATATAATTTAAGATAGAGGTGGTATAACTCCTTATAACAATAAATTAAAGGAATGATATGACACAAGAAAATGTATTAGAGGCATTAAAAAATGTGACATACCCAGGATTTACGAAAGATATCGTAACGTTTGGTTTTGTAAAAGATGTTGTTGTTGATGGTACAACAGTAGGGTTGACTATAGACATCACATCATCAGCAGATGAGGT
>JALVXW010000062.1 GCA_027038155.1 Sulfurovum sp. | reverse complement strand
CCTCTCTACATAAGGAGAGTTTTGGGTAAACATAAAGCCATAACTCTCATGGTTAAAGGTTTTGCCTGCAAGCACCATCCACTCTGCTCCATCGTGTGAAGCATAGTAAGAGAGTAGAGGAAAGTCAGAGACAACGGCTTTGAGTTTTCCTTTTTTCAAATCTGCATACATCTCTTTTAGGGTAGGGTAGGCGATAGTTCGTATCCCTTTTTTGGCTAAAAACTTCTGATGAGAAGAGCCTTCGGTAACACCAACTTTTTTGCCTGCTAAGTCTTTGTAGCTCTGTATGTCACTTTGGAGCTGTGCCACGGTCATAGAGGTTGTAATTTTTGCTGTAAGCGTAGAGATAAAGAAGAGACTCGCTACTATCCAGAGCCCTGCTAAGATTCTGTTGAGTATGCGTCTGGAGACCTCTCCTTCCAGTCCCCCTGTAGTCATCACAATAAATGCCCACCAAAAGGCATCCCAGATACCATGGCGGTAATCATCTCTAAAGTAGTCTATCTCTCCCTCTTCAATATCACGTTCAAAAAACCATATTACATGTGCAACAAAGAGCAGTACCAAAAAGGCTATACCCAAAAAGGTAAAGATGCCAGAGTCAACAAGCAGTGACCACAAAGAAGCACCCTCTCCCTTTTTTACTGCAATCGCCATGCCTGACTCAAAGATGCTATAGGAGAAATCTGCTTTTTTCTCTCGGTCTGAAGTCACAGAGATATTGGCAACGGCAACATCTGCACGTTTGTTAAAAATATCTTGGGTCAATTCAGAAAAAGTTTTTGTCTCGTGCCACGTATAGTCTATTTGTAATGTTTTGGCAATCTCCTCCCATAGCTCTACCGAAAACCCAACACGTCGGTTGTTTTCATTGTGGTAAGAGAAAGGTACACGCTCAATGGTGTTAACCTTTAGTGTATCGTTGGCTACACTGAAAGCAGGGAGCAGCAGTGTGGCTAAAAGCAGTAGTTTGGATAGGGGTTTTAACATATACTATTTCCTCTTTTTGTTTTTTTTCTCTTCGTTGCGCTTTTTTTTCTGTGCCGCATAGGTAAACTGACGCTTTTTATCGTAGTCGATGTAGCCTTTTTTCTCACGGAGTGACTTCTTGCGTGGACGTGCTTGGCGTGGCTGTTTGTCTGTAATCTCAAACCCCTCCATAATCTCACGTTTGACATTGAGTTTGAGGTGTTTTTCTATGGTAGAAAAGGCATTGTAGTCGTTAATGGTGAGTAGCGTAATGACTCCACCTTTATGGTTGGCACGCCCTGTACGCCCTACACGGTGTGTAAAGCTGTCTGTCTCTTCGGGCAGGTCATAATTGATAACCAGTGGTAGCAGAGGAATGTCTATGCCCCTTGCGGCGATGTCTGTAGCGATGAGTACTTGTGATTTGCCAGACTTAAAGAGGGTGAGTGCCTTGGCACGTCCACCACGTTTGATGTCACCATGTATCACCGTTGTCCAGATACCTTGTGCTTTAAAGTACTCAAAGAGTTTGTCGGCACTCTCTTTTTTGTTTACAAAAATAAGCACCTGCTCAACACCCATCTCTTTAACAAGTTTTGCAGCCAGTTCTGCTTTTCGTTTTTTATCTACCTTATAGGCACGGTGTTTGATGACATTCACCACATCGCGTCTGTTACTCACTTCTATGATGAGAGGGTCATGCAAGAACGCTTTGGCAAGTTTTTTGATATTTTGAGAGATGGTAGCCGAAAAGCACATCATCTGTTTGGGTTGTGTGCAGCTTTTGAGTATAGATTGTATCTCCTTCAAAAAGCCCAGCTCGAGCATTGTATCGGCTTCATCAAGTACCACCGTACTAACATGTTCAAGGTTGATTTTTTTGTCACCAATAAAGTCTTGCAAACGCCCAGGTGTTGCCACCACGATGTCCACACCTTGTTTGATGCGTGCGATTTGTTCACTTTTTTTAGAACCACCCTGTACTTTAACTGTCTGGATGTCCATGTACCGAGAAAAAGAGACAATCGTACGAGAGACTTGGTCTGCCAGCTCAATAGTCGGCACAATGATAAGTGCACGCACCACTTTGCCCTCTGATTTGACTACTTTTTGCAGTTTGTTAAGCAGTGGCAGTACATACGCAGCAGTTTTTCCTGTACCAGACTTGGAAGCACCGAGTATATCAGCACCTCTTATCGCCGCAGGTATAACCCTGTTTTGTATAGCTGTAGCGTTTTTGTAGTTCTCGTGTGCTAGTGCTTTGAGTAGGTTTGGGTGTAAATTAAATTTTTCGAATGCTTTGATGGTGTATCCTTTGCTCTATTGGGCGTATTATAGCAAAAAACTCACATTAATCTTGCATTCCATTATGCATGCACTCCATCACTCTTTGGAATAGAGGAGAGCAAAGAGAAAGAGGTAAAAAATTTACTACTATTCGCTTCTGACGCAACGTACATAAAAGGAGTGAAGATCCTTATTGGAATAACCCTGTTTATTGTAACTAAAGTAGATATTCCATGCAGATGCACTACGACCTACATAGCTGGTAGATGACCAATAGTAGTTCCATTCCGCATGTCTAAATACAGAACTTATACTTGGATTTACTTTCGTATCATCTACTATGGATGCCAACTCATTAATATTGGGAAGTCTCCAGTCGCTATATCCTCCCAATGTTAAATTCTCACAGTAGTCTATGGCTTCTATCCATTTTTTGCTGACTGCTGTATTGTCTTGCCATTGCAAACCAGTTTCGTTATCTGTAACGATTTGGGTTGTATTATCTCTTGTAAAATCTGCAAAAAGGCTTATGCTAAGCCCTAGTGTTATTAAAAAAATGTGTTTCATCTGTCTCTCCTGTTTTTATCTGACACAACGTACATAGTGCTTAATGCTTTTTGAATCATAGTCTTGAAAACCATCTTTAAAATAAATAAACCACGTATAATCTTGATTGGTAAAAGGGGTAGATGACCAGTAGCGGTCAGATACAATATTGTCAAATATAGGATTTATACTAGGATTAGTATGTTCATAGTCAATCAGTGTTGCAAGCTCTACTCTTGTAGGCAAACGCCACCCCTCTCCATCTAAGCTTAAGGTGCTACAGTATTTTTGTGCATCTGTCAAGGTTTCAGTGACAACTCCAGCTTCGGTGTCATCTTGCCATTCCAATCCTGTGGTGTGATCTGTTACTGTCTCTGTTTCATCATCTCTTGTGTAGTTGGGGTCTGTTCCTTTTTGATAAAAGCCATCATCTTTGATGCTGTTGTCTGTAACGATAGCTCCATCTTTATTATAACTTTTGGTTTGCCCTGTTTTTTTTACTGCACCCTCTGGTAAATCAGCGATGTGTATGCTTACCTCTTGTGTGGCGGTGTGTCCTGCACTGTCTGTGGCAGTTACCGTAAAACTATAGGTGTTGCGTATTTCAAAATTTGGTGCAGTAAGGAATGTGACTACTCCTGTGGTAGCATCTATAGTAAAGAGTGCACTGTCTCCTCCAGAGATACTATAGTTCACGCCTCCTTCTGCGTCTGCAGCTACTACACGTGTAGCAAAAGTTTGATTTTCAGATACCGTAACGTTACTGTTTGAAGTAAAGGTAAGTGGTGTATCATTCATGTCAGTTATCGTGATTTGCACACTATCACTGCTACTCACCCCTGCATCATCTACCACGGTTAGACGGATGTTGTATCTGCCTGCACCTATGGTTCCATAAGAAGTATATGTTTCTGTTTCGCTCAAAAGCT
>JALVXW010000061.1 GCA_027038155.1 Sulfurovum sp. | reverse complement strand
GAGAGAAGGCAACCTGCAAGCAAAAAAATCTTTGAATTAACCAGTTAGTCCTACAGCTTTTTTCACTCACATCTTACCTCCTCTCACTCTTTCAAAAGTTTGGGTATTTACTTAGTGGGGTAATAATATTATTATTGTATCAATCCTCCCTTAAATCCTACATGAATAGAGAGCAAAACCTTACTATCAATGATTTTTTGCTACTATTGGCTTATGATATTTAAAGACTTAGAGAATTTACCCTCCAGCTTTGGAGAGAAACAAAAATCACCCTGTGCCCATACCAAAAGACGCTCAAATATGATGCTCAATCCGCTCAACCTTAAACACCTTAATTGCATGGATGAGAGCAGTGCCGATATGATAACACTCAATCTTGAAGATGCCATCGCACCTACACGTAAAAAAGAGGCACTACATAACATCGCATACTTTCTTTCTTACATGGAACACTCCAGTAGCTTTATCATCGTGCGTACCAATCCACTCCATCAAGGGGGTGCCGAAGAGATAGCCTTTCTCAATAATTTTGCTTTTGATGCAGTACGTGTGGCAAAAATAAAGAACCAACAAGAGGTAGCCCAAGCCCTGACCCTGCTCTCTGATGACAAAGAGCTGCATATCTCACTAGAGACCAAAGAGGCATTTCAAAACCTAAGTAACTTACGCATAGACCCACGTCTTACTACTGCCAATCTGGGCATACTTGACCTTCTTACCTCGCTTGGTTTGCCACAATCTATTGTCACACCCAACAACCCCACAATAGACTACATTCTCTCCAAATTTTTAGTCGATGCCAAAAGTGCAGGCATTCACCCTATCTCATTTATGTTTCAAGACTATCATAACACAGAGATGTTTCAAAGATGGTGCGAACATGAAAAACAGATGGGGTTTAGTTCCAAAGCCTGTATGGGTCCCAAACAGGTAGCCATTGCCAATAAAGTATTTGGTGTAGATCGTGTAGCCCTAGAGCGAGCCAGGCACATCAAAAAAGTATTTGAAGCCCAACAAGCCAAAGAGAATCATGGATTTATGGATGACACATATGGTTTTATCGATGAACCTATTTACCGTGATGCTCTTTTGGTCTTAGAAGAGAGCTAATCAATGCTCTTTACTATTTTGTCTTTTACCTCAATCAACGTATGTTGTATAGATATTGCTGCCTCTTTGATACTATCTTGATTTAGCACAACCATTCTTACTACAACAACCAAAAAGACAATGAGCCATACAAGTTTCACAAGTTTCCAGATAGTACCATACATATTAAATTCCCTACTTTTATTATGTTAGAATAGAGATTAATATACTATAATAGTGTAATAAAATGACTTAAAATAGTAGCAGGAATTCTATGTATCTCAATATTGTTCTATTTTTTCTCATTATTCCCTCACTTTTGTTGGGCAATGATGACAGAAAACCTATCCCCTATAACTATCTGGCAAAAAAAGAGGTACAGACCTTTATTGACACCATGGTCAACCAATACCATTTTAACCGTAGTGATGTCACAAATATACTTAAACGTGCCAAACTAGACAGAGATACCCTGGCACGCTACAGTGGAAAATTTAAGCGTAACTCTACTGTGGGTACCTGGGAACGTTTTAAACTGCATGTGGTAAACCAAAAAACTTTTAAAGAGGCTAGAGCTTTTAAGAAAAAATATAGAAAAACCCTTAGACGTGCAGCGCGTACCTACAACGTAGATGAGAACTACATCGTAGGGTTTTTGGGTGTAGAGAGCCACTTTGGCAACTATACAGGGGACTACAATATTTTAGATGCCCTCAGCACCCTAGCCTTTCACCCCAACCGTATGCAAAAGCTCTTCAAGTCTGAACTCAAACATCTCTTTTTGTTTGCACGAGAAAAGGGCTACGACATCACCAAACTTGAAGGCTCATTTGCAGGAGCTATGGGGTGTGTACAGCAACTCCCCTCCATTGCACGTAAGTTTAACGATGATTTTGATGGCGATGGGGCAAGCGTATGGGATATAGAAGACTGCATCGGAAGCATCGCAAAATTTATGCACCACCATGGCTGGCGTAACGGTAATGTCGTAGCAGTACCTACCCACTTTAGAGGCAAACGCTTCAACAGACTCAAAACAAGCCACAAAAGAGTACTTTCGCTAAACACCATACGTAAAGCAGGCATCACACCACGCAAACCTTTTTCTGAGTCACATGCCTATCTACTCAAACTACGCAACAAAACCCATGATGAAGTATGGCTAGGGGGCAAAAACTTTAGCGTTCTAACCAAATACAATAGTGCCACTGCTTATGGCATGGCGATTCATTTGATTGCTAAAGCGGTCAGATAGAATTTATTGGTTCCATACCACAAATATAAGAGAAGGCACCCTACGCATCATCAAGCTTTTTCAAAAGCTCTAAACCCCTTGCCCTGTCTGCTTTTGCTACCATCACATCAAAACGTGTTTTTGCATCAAATTGAGTCAATGCAATGGTGGCTAACTCATCAAAAAGCTTGTTAAGAGAAATCTCTTTGCTCTTGGCATAGCTTTTTAATCGCTCATACTTACTATCAGGAATTCTTAGTGTTAATGTACTCATTTTCTATACCTCTCTATAAACTCTTTTGGGGTTAAAACCTCTATATTGAACTTAAGCTCTCCATATTCAATATCTTTAATGTTATCGGAAACAATAACCGAACTGTTACTTGCCACAGCCAACTCTATCAAAAAATCATCTCCCTCATCATCAAGATTTGGTCGCCATAAATAGAAGATTTCATTCCATTTACAAGTTGAAAGAAAAGCTTGAAACAGCTCCTCTTGCTCTTGAATACTTAAAGAGCATAAAGTCTGAATCTTCTCTCTTTTCATCACATCTTCATACTCTAAAAAAAGCGTGGTGCTAATTTGAGGGGTAATTTTATCGAGTAATGCCCATCTAATAACCTCACGACTTGCTCCATCTTTACTAATAAGAGCAGAAATCCATACATTGGTATCTATTACTACATTCATAAATTATGATAGCATATATGATGTTAAAAATAGCTTTTTTGCTATTTTCCAATCTTATACCAAATTAAAATTAAAAGAGATGAATTCACCATTTTACTCTTCAAAAATGATAATATCATAAGAGCCTTTTGTCACCAAGGCTTTACTGCTATGAACCGAACCATTACGGTTGACCCTACTGAGTTCATCGCGTAAGGCATCTATCTCTTGCTGCATCTGGTCTATCTGCTCTTTGAGTTGTAGGACAATATCTACCCCTGCCAGATTGACCCCCATCTGACGTGTAAGGCGTAAAATAAGCTTCATTCTATCTATGTCACGCTGTGAGTATAGACGCATTCTACCCCCAGTACGTGAAGGCTCTACCAGCCCCTCTCTCTCGTACTGACGCAAAGTCTGAGGGTGAATATCGAGCATCGTTGCCACTACCGAAATAAGATATACAGGTTCATCATAACTATGCATTACAGACTCCTTTAACTAGAGTTTCTCTTCAAGTACTTTTTTAAGATCTGCATCTAAACTATCTACATCAGGCAACACCACATTGGCAACAAGATACAAGTCACCCTTCATCGCTGTTTTTCTATCTGGCACACCTTTGCCTTTGAGTCTAAATTTCTGTCCATTTTTGGTATTTTTAGGTACCTTTAACGAGACCTCTTTCTCTGGTGTCTCTACTGCTATCTTGCCCCCAAAAAGTGCCTCTTTGAGCGGAACATCAAAGGTTCTATAGAGATTAT
>JALVXW010000060.1 GCA_027038155.1 Sulfurovum sp. | reverse complement strand
GTAGAGGGATCTTTAAGAAAAATAAAAAAAGATTGATGAAACACAATAATAGAGATGCTTAGCACAAGAGAAGAGACCACTACATAAAAAGCACTTTTATAACGCTTTTGGAACTCTGGAAGACGCACTTTTAGTGAATGGTTAAAGACATCAAGCATTAAGATAATAGAGATGGTGACATATGGGGCAAAATCTGTAATATAAACACGTTGCCTTAAAGAGAGAAGCAAAGAGAAAGCAAGTGCGGTAAAAGAGATATACCACAAAAGTGTTTTGTTTTCTCGGAGCAAAATACGATACATAGCATAGAAAAAATAGAGAAACAAAAGGGGAGAGAATACACTGGCATAGAGTCCAAAAATCTCTATAAAATGCCCAGAGGGTCGTCCTCCTATCTCTATGCCTTTGGCAAAAAAGATAAAGGCTATAAAAAATGCACCCGCAAGAATAGAGAGCTTTTTGTCATTATTGGAAAAACCATACAACATAAGTGCTGCAAAGAAGATGATGGATGCTTCATGTATAAAAAAGAGTGCCAACATCACAAAAGGCAAAGACCATAAACTGCCTCTTTCGTACATGAGTACAAAATAGAGTACCAAAGGTAACACTATAATGGCAACATTGGCTAGGGTACTTGCAGCAAGAATACCTGGAAGAAACATAAAAAGTGTGGTCGCCAAATAGGCATCTGCACGTTGTGAAAAATGGCGTCTGCTTACTTCATAGAAGAGTGCTATACTTAAAAATCCAAAAAACAAAGAAAAAATACGCATACCCATAAAACCACCAATGAAACTATCGCCCCAATGCATCAATGTAGAAACGATACCAGAAGAGCCATAAAAAAGATGTGCTTCATGTGGGGTAATGGGAGTGGTTACTGCCAAATAAAAAACAGCACAGATATAAAGAAAAATTGCAAAAAAAAGGTGCTGCTTCTTCATGACTATAGTTTGAGAAAATTATCTAACATCTCATGCCCATACTCAGACATGATAGACTCAGGATGAAACTGTACGCCATAAATAAGTTTGTCTTTTATCTGCAAAGACATAATTTCATTGTCATCTATACTGTGTGATGTTGTAATAACTGTCTCTGGCAAATTCTCTTTATTGACTGTAAGCGAGTGATAGCGTGTAGCCCTAAACTCTGAAGGCAAATCTTTAAAGATAGGTGTTTGAACGTCTACTTCTACTTGAGAAGTTTTGCCATGCATCATGTTTTTTGCACGTATCACCTCTGCTCCAAATGCCTGAGCGATACTCTGATGTCCTAGACAGATACCAAAGATAGGTGTGGTATCAGAAAATTCCTTAATCACATCAAGTGTTACCCCTGCATCATCTGGAGTAGCTGGACCAGGAGAGAGGATAATCTTTTCGGGGTTCAGTGCTTTTATCTCCTCAATTGTCATCTCATCATTACGAATAACCTTTAAGTCTGCTCCCAGTTCTCTGCAGTACTGTACTACATTGTAGGTAAAGCTGTCGTAGTTGTCTATCATTAATACCATGTGTCTGTTCCTATCTTCTATCTTAATAGAGTATTATATCTCTTTATTTTTATGTTTGCTTTTTTCTTGTCTCTTTTAATGTTGCTGACTAATAATGATAACGACAAGATACCACCAAAATACTCTCTTCAAAAACTTCATAGACCAAACGATGTTCTTGGGTAATACGTCTTGACCACGTACCTGCCATTTCATATTTTAAAGGTTCTGGTTTTCCTAATCCATCAAAAGGGTTTCTTTTTATGTCTTGGAGTAGCATATTAATCTTTTTAAGTATTTTTTTATCGGTTACCTGCCAATACACATAATCTGACCATGACTGTTCACCAAAAATCAGCTTCATTCTATAAGTTCTCTCTCTGTACCTCTACCTGCTCGTAATTCAGCTATAGACTTTAGTAAATGCTTTCTATTGTTTTCTGACCTAAGTAGATACTCTGTTTCATTCAATGCGTTATAGTCATCTAAAGAGATGATAACGACATTTTCTGCATTTTTTCTATTTACTATCACGGCTTCTGAGTTGTGATATACATCATCAAAGATGGATTTTAGATTGTTTCTAGCTTCTGTAAAATTAACTACTTGCATGGGTTTTCCTTTTCTGTTCGTTATTCTGTACATATTATAGTACAGAATAATGAGAAAGTCAAATCAAGATGCTTGTACTCTATACTCTTCAAGGAGATTCTCAAAAGGTATATTGAGGTTTGCATGTAGATTTCGTATCATCTCTAGTGTTAATTTTCTCTTTTTATTGAGCACTTCACTTACCCTTGACTTGCTCCCCAATATAGCTACAAGGTCTTTTTGTATCAAACCCTCTTGTTCCATCCTGAACTTTATGGCTTCTATGGGATCTGGAGCATCTATACTGTAATGCTTTGTCTCATAGCTTTCCACAAGTGTAGAGAGTATTTCAAGCTCATCAAACTCTCTACTACCTGGTGTAGCGTCCATGAGAGACTCTACTCTTTTAAGTGCTACGTTATAGTCATTTTCGGTATATATGGGGTGTATGTTCATTATAACTCCTCTATAGTTACTTTGTTATAGGCTTTATGTGTACCTATAAATTTTACAAAAACGATACCTGCATTATAGTTTACAGAAACGATAAGTCTATATTTGTTTCCACAGATATTGAAGACTATTTTGTTTTCTCCAACTACACTTGCGGACCTGTATTGTGATTTTATATCGTTGGGGTTAGACCATTGCAGTTTAGAGACTTCATGATGCCATGCTTCAAGTGCAGACTTACTGTCCACATAGTTTACTTGCTCATAAAATGCTCTCAGTGTACTTTTTGCGATGATTCTCATAGGTGGAGTATAACATAGTTACCATAATGGTAACTTAAAGGGTTTGTTGTTTTATCTAAATATTTATCAATAACTACCCTTTCAAATCCTCAGACCAAAAAAACTCAACCCACCCTTTTGGTTCCTTCACATACCAAGTAGGTTTCATACACGCAGTTTTTTTATAAAAAAGTGAGGCTGTAATAAATGTAATGTTTGGATATGTTCTATTTAGCACAGCTAAGACCTCCATCAAAGTATCGCCACTATCTACTATGTCATCTACTACAAGTACCGTCTTGGCAAATTTTAAATCAGGGATATTAAACACCTCAACAGAGGCTTTTTTTTCTGTATCGTCATACCCTATAGTATTAATAGCATAGACTTCACGTAAATCATAATATTCACCCAACATCTGAGCCATACTTAGTCCTCCTCGTGCTATGCCCAGTATAGCATCAAAGGATTGGTCTATTTTACTTATGAGGGTTTTTAGGTCTTGTTTGTATTCTTGGTAGGGGTAGTAAATTTTTTGCATCATATGATTTAAAGGTGTGGTGGCAACCACACCCTACGCGTACACTTTCAATTCATTATAGAGGCTGTCTCGTTCCACAGGGGTAAATCCAGAGTTTTTAATGAGTGCTATAAAGTCGTCCAACTCCATTCCGTTGGCACTTTTGGCACCTGCTGCGGATTGGATGGACTCTTTTTCTATGGTACCATCAAGGTCGTTGGCTCCAAACTCTTGGGCAATGAGTGCCAGGTTAATAGTGCTTGTTGCCCAATAGGCTTTGATATTGGGGATATTGTCTAGCAAAATACGTGCTATCGCATAGGTCTTAAGTACCTCTTGTCCTGTTGGAAAATTACAGTTTTTAAGATAGTTGTTCTCTTTTTGGTACACAAGCGGAATAAATGCATTAAATCCACCTGTCTTGTCTTGCAGCTCT